>CALFXN010000484.1 GCA_937957815.1 uncultured Synergistales bacterium | reverse complement strand
TGAACTCGCCCATCATGAGCTGCTTGTCGTTCATGAACGGGTAGCCGATGTGGAAGTACGTGTTCGTCTTCGCGGCCTGCGGAATCTGGCCGGTCTTGACGAGCGGCTTGTCCGGGCGCGTCCCGAGACACGGGTCCACCATGACGTCGATCATTTCTCCGGCCTTGTGCTCCCCTCCGGGAACGATCTGAATCCTGTGGTCGTACCAGCCGTCGCAGGTGTGGGACACCAGGACGGAACCGTCGACCGTCGCCTTCGGCCCGACGCCGAGCGGCGTGCAGGCCAGAACAGCCGTCGCCGCGAAACAGGCGGCCGTCCCCAACAGCAGAGCGCGTGAAACCTTGCCGATATTCATGCACATCCTCCTCCTTATTCGTTCTCCCGGACATCCTCGTCCGGGGCTTCTCCCGCCATTCGCATGACGGACTTTATTGTACACAATTTCTTGCCCGTCTCAAAATACCGGCGAACACAATGGAATTTTGAGCTGATTTCGTGGCGTAAAACGGAACCGGAAGACAGGGTCGACACGTCATGCGGGAGTGGAAGGAAGAAGAAACAGCACCGGAATTCATCTCGTTTGCGATGTCCGACCCCGGCGTTGCCTGACGACTATTGTACCGCTTGTCGCGGAATTGAACAGTGCGGAACGCCTCGTCCCGGTAAGGGCGGATGTCGGGCTCCGGTCTGTCGGACCGGAAGTGCGGGGTTGCATGATATCGAGTTTTACGATCTTTCTTTACGAATCTTTAGATTGGTAAAGAAGGTTAAAAAACGAGGACTTACGTATGTGCCTGCCGTGCCGGAAGAGTAAAATCCAACTGAAAGCGTCTCCGGATCGACGGATCGAAACGAAGATGGGTGACGCGGCGAAGGACGGAGAGGCGACGGGTCGCGCGGGAGGGAATGAACAAGGGAATGAACGGGGAAAGAGCCGAAGGACATGGCGTTCGCGAGGGGCCGGCCGTAGTGCCGGCGTTTTGGAAACACCAGGGAGGGTGATGAGAAAGATGAAAAGAATTGTCATTGTCGCGATATGTTTCGCGTTACTTGCGGCGGGAGCGGGGACGCTCTTCGCCGAACCGTCGGGCGGCAATTCTCCGGATCAGAGGTTCTACAGTGGTCCGGAGGGTGGGCCCGGGCCGTACCCGGGAATGCGTCCGCAGGAGATGCGGCCGTACGATCGCCGGCCGCCGTACCATCCGCGACCCTACGACTTCAGACCGGGGCCGGGACCCCGTCCCTTCGACGACAGGCCGCCCTATGGACCGGGACCGAGGCCGAGACCGTACGATCACCGGCCTCCGTTCGGGCCGAGACCTCCGCGCCCGGAATGGCACGGGCCGGTTTCGTACGCGTACCCCTGCCCGCCGAGACCGCATCGTTGCGACGGGATGGAACAGGTCATCATCCACCTGCTTCACAGGATGATCGACAGGGTCGAGTAGCCGTTTCCGCGGCGGAAGAAAAGGAGTGTGATACGACATGCGCAGGATCCGGTATTCGCTGATGATTGCGATGGCGGCGTCGCTTTTCCTCGTTGCCTCGGCGGATGCGTGGGCCCCGTACGGACGACCGCACTACCCGAACTTCGTCTACCGGCAGGATAACCAGTTGCTGATCCGGTGCGGCAGTTGCGGCGCGATCTGCTACTACGGACAATACCGGCACTGCCCGAGATGCGGAAACTTCTTTCCGGAACAGCCCGGCGGACCGCACCCGTACAGTACCTGGCGGCCGGACGTCCGGCCGCGTCCCTACTACGTCCCGGCTCCGCCTCCTCCGCGGCCCTACGGCTGGCGGCATCCGTACTTCCGTAGGCATCCGGAATGGCGCGGGCCGCTTCCATTCACCGACCGTCCACCTTACCGGCCCCATCACCCCTTTTATTGACGGGGACGGATGACGATGATCCGGAGGTGAATCCGGAACGATACGGGGGCCCGGGCGGATATCCGCCCGGGCCCTTTCGTCAGAGCGAATCGAGAAATCTGCGGAGGTGCAGCATGCACCCCTTCCGGATGAACCCGTGAAGAATCGGGGGAAGCTCCGCGGGGTCGTTCGCCGGATGCGGCGAGAAGACGGTTCCGACGTAGAACTTGCGGTCCGCGTGTTCGGCGATCATCGCCCTGCCGCGTTCGTCGACGCCGCTGATCACGAGATCGGTGCCCTCGAGACCTTCGCGGAACGCCGGATCCATCGCGTAGCCGCATGTCGCGGTTTCCTCGCTCTGGTCGGCGTCGTACAGGAGGGACGCGAGCGTGTCCCTCCTGATGTTGACGGTCGCCGGTTTCGGCGACGGGAAGATGTCGGGATCGCCCGAAAACGGAGAAACGGCCGCGTGGAGCACGTTCTTCGCGAACTCCTCGACGACGTGGCGGAAGCCGAATCCCGTCGCGAGAAGGGGGATCCCGTTGCGTCGCGCGTATTCCGCCGCCGCGACGAAGGCCTCCGATCCCGCGCACGGATCCCCGGGAGCGAGCCAGAGCCCCGCGTATTTTTCGAGGACGGCAGTTCCGCCCTCTTCGACGGCCTTCGTTCCGATCCATTCGCGATCGATGACGACGACTTTCGCGAACGTTTCGAACGTCCGGTCGATGGCGATCCGGTCTTCGGAGTCCGGCTCCTGGTCGCCGAGGACTCCGAACATAACGGTCTGCGACAGGAAATCCCTCTTGTCGCCCGGAAGTATTTCATCGTCCATGTGTCATGCCCCCCATGCGATCGTCTCGGGACGACGCAGCGACTGGTGTTTGAATGCCGGAATTCCGAGCTTCGCGCCGAGGGCGCGGAAGCGGTCCTTGTAGACGCCCTTGAGATTGTCGTGGAACGCGATGGCGTCGATTCCGCCCGCGATCGAGCGGGCACACGCGTCGAGCCGTTCGGCCCCGTCGTCGTCTTCGTAGCGTCCGGTCACGAGCCACTGGTTCGCGAGGATGTGCGAAACGGCGAACCCCCAGTCGTCCCACGTCTGGAGCGCCGCCGCGGCGAACGACGGTTCGAAGTGGACGCCACCCGCGCAAAGCAGGCGCTTCACGCGGCGTCCGTCCCCCGTGAAGGCGCCGAAGAGCGACTTCGCGAGCACGGCGGCGGCGGCCGCGTTCGACCAGCATCCCTCGCTGCTGCCGATCTCGATGTCGAGCACGGGGACGGGATACTGCGGGATCAGGTCTGGAGTTCCGCCTCCGTAGACCATCCCGGACCAGTGGGTCGCCTCGGTCGTCACGCGAAAGTCGAGCCCCGCCTCGAGTCTGTTGCGTTCCATCGCGAGAAGCAGGTTTCGCATGTATTCCGGGTTCGCCGGGCCGAATGATCCCGAGTCCACGTCGCCTGTGGTGTGCGTCGTCAGGATGTTGTCCGGGGCGTTCTCCCCGGCGTGCCACGTGATGATCCCCGCGAGGTCGAAATCGGCGAAGTGCCGTCGCATGATCGGCAGATAGCGCGTGAAGTCGTGGCTGACCACCCGTTCGGTCCGCACGAGCCAGAACGAATTCCCCTCCCCGTCGGTGTGGCGGAGCGCCGGATCGCGGTCGACGACGATGTCCGTCTCCCCGAAGGGGACGAGATTCCGGGCGGTCTCGAAGACGTGCCCGGCGACGTAGTCGGGCGAATGCACGCATGCGAAATACACGGCCTTCTTGGGTTGCGTCACGGTATATCCCTCCCGTCCTGAAGCGTGACTTTCCGGTACATCGTAGCACCGCCGCCATACTCTCTCAAGCAGCTGCCTT
>CALFXN010000483.1 GCA_937957815.1 uncultured Synergistales bacterium | reverse complement strand
CACAACTTTTGCGGACAGCGCTCGGCGATGGCCCGCGCGGCCACCCGTCCGATCGAGAACGAGGGAAGGGGGTCGCGACGACTTACGGAATGCTCTTCTTTCTCGATCCGCCGGTTTCCTGCTATGCGGTTCTCGCCGGAGGTGCGATATGGTTCCTGCTTCTCGGAATCTGGAGGTACGTTTCCCTCGCGTCGCTCGTTTCCATCTGGGGAGTGACGGCCGCATTCGTCCTGTTGCGTTCCGGACCGGCACCGATCGCCGCGACAGTCTGTCTGGCCCTGATGGTCCTCGTACGGCACAGGGCGAATCTGAAACGCCTCATAGCCGGTGCGGAACCCCGGATCGGAAGCAAGAAGAAACCGTTGGATTGACTATATCTGACCAATGCTCTACAATGGCAGCACCATGGAACGTAGGGGGTTGAAGAATGCCGAGCCTCACCAGAGTCATCGAAAACTACATCAACAACCTGTTCGCCGATGAAGACGAGAGTGCGGTTTCTCTTCGCCGCAAGGAACTTGCGGAGATTTTCGGCTGCGTGCCGAGCCAGATCAACTATGTTCTCCGGAGCCGTTTCACGCCGGAACGGGGATATATCGTCGAGAGCCAGCGCGGCGGACATGGATTCATCAGGATCGTCAAGATATGCTACGACATGCCCGAAGACCGGATCGTCCACATCGAGGACATCGTCGGCGATTCTTTGACGGAACAGGATGCCAAGCGGCTGCTGGCTTCGCTTCAGGAGCGCGGGATGATCGATGCCAAGGAACGCCTGCTCATCGAAGTCGCGCTCCGCTATGTGGACGATGTCGGAACATCGGAGTTCGACGTTTCGCCCTACAAGAGGAACGCACTGCAGGCGGAACTGCTCAAGCGCATGCTCCGGAGCCTGGCGCTCGCGTGATTTTTTCCGCGAAGTGATTCATGACAAGGGAAGGGAACGAGAATGTGGCAGTTTTTCACTGAACGGGGAAGGAAAGTCGTGCAACTGGCGCACAGGGAAGCGCTCAGGCTGGGGCACGACGTCATCGGAACGGAACATATTCTCCTCGGGATCATCGCCGAGGGGGAGGGCGTCGCCTGTCAGGTGCTCGAGACGCTTGGAGTGGATACGAAGGCGCTCTGGAAGCGCATCGAAGAGACCACGGGACGGAACAACCCCATCCTGAAGCCCGTGGACCTTCCGCTGAGCCCGAGGGCAAAGCGGGTTCTCGACCTGTCTATTCGCGAGGCCCGTGGGATGGGGGTCAACTACGTCGGAACGGAACACATCCTTCTCGGGATTCTGTCCGAAGCAGAGGGAATCGCAGCTCAGACGCTCACATCGACGGGTGTCGATTACGCGTCGGTGCAGCGCGAAATCGGTCGGATCCTCTCGGGAGGAGACAGTCCGGCCGAACGGGATGTCGACGGTTCCGGGGAACAGTCCCGGAAAAAAGCGAAGACGAAGACGCCGACGCTTGACCAGCTCGGTGTGGATATCACCGAGAAGGCGCATCAGGACGAACTCGATCCCGTCATCGGGCGAGAGAAGGAGATTCAGCGGGTCGTCCAGATCCTCTGTCGGAGGACGAAAAACAACCCCGTTCTGATCGGCGACCCGGGCGTCGGCAAAACGGCGATCGTCGAGGGGCTCGCCCAGCGGATCGCGTCGGGCTCGATTCCTGAGATTCTCCGCGACAAGCGCGTCTTTCAGCTCAATATGGGAAATCTCGTTGCGGGGACGAAATACCGGGGCGAATTCGAGGAGCGGATGCGCAAGGTCGTCAAGGAACTGCGGGAGTGCAGGGATGTCATCCTGTTCATCGACGAGATCCATACGATCGTCGGCGCCGGAGGCGCGGAGGGGGCCGTCGACGCGGCGAACATCCTCAAGCCGAGCCTGTCGAGGGGCGAGTTCCAGGTCATCGGCGCGACGACGGTCGAGGAATATCGGAAACACATCGAAAAGGACGCCGCTCTTGAACGGCGTTTCCAGCCGGTTATGGTCGATGAGCCGTCTGTGGCGGATTCGATCAGTATCCTGCGTGGATTGCGCGACCGCTACGAATCGCACCATCGTGCGGTCATCTCCGATAACGCGATCGAGTCCGCCGCCCGCCTGTCGTCCCGGTACATCACGGAGCGATTTCTTCCGGACAAGGGGATCGACCTGATCGACGAGGCGGGGGCGCGCGCGCGTCTTCACACGATGGAAGCCCCGGAGGATCTGAAGGGGCTCGAGAGGCGTCTCGAGGAGATCCGGCGCGAAAAGGAGGCCGCAGTCGATTCTCAGGAGTTCGAGAAGGCGGCGCATCTCCGCGACGAGGAACGCAGGCTTTCGGACGAGCTCGAGGAATGCAGGAGGACGTGGCATTCGAAGAGAAACGAAGAACGCCCGGTTGTGACGGAAGAGGATATTGCCACGATCGTTTCCGAATGGACCGGAATTCCCGTTTCGCAGATCTCGGAGGAAGAGTCGAAGCGACTGCTGCGCATGGAGGAAGAAATCGAAAAACGACTCATCGGGCAGAATGAAGCGGTTCATTCCGTTGCCCGCGCGGTACGTCGGGCGAGAAGCGGTCTCAAGGATCCCGGACGCCCGATCGGGAGCTTCCTGTTCCTCGGTCCGACCGGTGTCGGAAAGACGGAGCTGGCGCGGTCCCTGGCAGTCTTTCTTTTCGGAAGCGATCACGCGATGATTCGGCTCGATATGAGCGAGTTCATGGAGCGTCACGAGGTTTCCAAACTCATCGGGGCGCCTCCCGGGTACGTGGGGTACGAAGAGGGCGGGAAACTCACCGAGGCGATCCGCAGGAAGCCGTATTCCGTGGTGCTCTTCGACGAGATCGAAAAAGCGCATCCCGACGTCTTCAATGTCCTTCTGCAGATCATGGAAGACGGGCGGTTGGCCGACGGGCAGGGACACACAGTGGATTTCCGGAACGCGGTCATTATTATGACGAGCAATGTCGGTGCCCGCGATTTCGCGAAAGGATCTTCCCTCGGGTTCTCATCGGGGGACGCATCCGACCCCTACGATTGGGACAAGATGAAGAACACGATAATGGACGAAGTGAACCATACGTTCAGGCCCGAGTTCCTCAACAGGATCGACGAAACCATCGTGTTCCGGCCGCTCGGGAAGGACTCCATGCTCCGGATCGTCGATATCATGGTCGGTGAGGTCGCCTCAAGGATCAGGGAACAGAAGATGTCGATCGTCGTGTCGGAAAGTGCGCGTGAATTCCTGCTCCATGAGGGGTACAAGCCGCGTTTCGGAGCGCGGCCGCTGCGGAGGACCATTCAGCGCCTCGTCGAAGACAGGATCGCGGACATGCTTCTGGACGGGACGGCGTCGCCCGGAGTCACGGTCTCCGTGGACGGAGGGAAGGAAGGCCTGACGTTTTCGATGTCCGCGGGCAAGTGATACGCGTGCAAACCAGGGTGCCTTCGGGGAGGGAATGATATGGACGGTTCCGGCGTGTGGTTCCTGCTTCTGATCTTCTTTTTCGTTATCCCGCAGTTGCGCCAGCAACTTCTCAGGTGGAAACGCTACTCGATGTTGCGTGCGTGCGAAAAGCACCGAGGGACGAGAATCATCACGCTGATACACCGGCAGGAGAGCGTCGGCTTCTGGGGGCTCTTCTCCCGGAACTACATCAACATAGAGGATTCGGAACAGATTCTCCGCGCGATCCGCCTGACTGCGGAGAGTACGCCGATCGATCTGATCGTCCACACTCCCGGGGGGCTCCTGCTCGCCGCCGAGCAGATCGCGTACGCGCTCAAACAACATCCCGCGAAAGTCACGGTGGTGGTGCCGCACTACGCGATGTCCGGCGGAACGATGATCGCGCTCGCTGCCGACGAGATCCTTATGGATCGCTACGCGGTGCTCGGACCCGTCGATCCGCAGATAGGCCAGTATCCGGCCGCGTCCATCCTGAAGGCTGTCGGGCGGAAGCCGGTTTCCGAGGTGGACGATTCGACGCTCATTCTCGCCGATGTGAGCGAAAAGGCGATCGCGCAGACGCAGACGTTCGTGGAGTCGCTCCTTCGCGAACGAATGGGAGGAGAAGAGGCGAAAAGAACAGCGATTGCGCTGACCGAAGGACGATGGACCCACGACTACCCGATAACGGCCGAAGAAGCCGCGATTCTGGGACTCCCTGTGAAAACGGATGTCGGAGACAGTATCTGCGATATTATGAGTCTCTACCCGCAGTCGGGCGAGGGCCGTCCGTCCGTCCAGTATATTCCGTTGCCGTACCCGGGAACCCCTTCCGGGAACATGCAAGAAAAAAGGAGTTAGCGCCGTGCGCGCCGGAAGATTTCTTCTCCTGTTCGCGGTTTGTGCGATCCTGTTCCCGGAACGCCCGCTCTTTTCCGAAGAGCGGGCTCCGGTCATCCGTTGCGGGGATGAGACCGTATCGGTGGAGGAGGTGCGCTACCTGCTCGCGCAGCAGGCAGGCGGAAACGAGGGAATCGCCTCGGTGATCCTGGATCAGATGAACGAGGCGGATACAAAACTCTTTCTGGATAATATCGTTGAATCCATGCTCCTGGCAAAAGCCGCCCAACTTCAGGGGCTTCATCTGGAACGGAGGGTGGCGGCGCAGATCCGCTGGAACGAGATCAACCTTCTTGCGCAGGCGTACGTCGGATGGGCGTCGGAGCACTGGGATATGAGCGACGGCGCTCTCAGGGCATTCTACGACTCGCACCGGGAGCTGTTCTTTCAGGACGATGAAGTGCACGTGCGCCAGCTTCTCTTCAGGACCGAAGAAGAGGCGCGGAATGCGTGCATCGATCTCATGGGAGGAGCATCGTTCGACATGCTTGCGGAAGGGAAAAGCATCGATCCGGTCAGTTCGCGGAGCGGCGGCGATCTCGGATGGATCAGGCGTCACTCGATGCCGCAGAATGTCGACGACGTTCTTTTTTCGCTCGCCGAAGGCGCCGTATCGAAGCCGGTACGCTCGGAATACGGGTATCACGTCTTTCAGATCCTCGAACGCAGGGAACGCCGTCCGCTGGAATTCGTGGAGTGCCGAGACTTGATCAGAGAGGCCCTCGGACGAAACTACCTCTCGAAGGATCTGGAGCAACTCAGGGAACGACTCAAACCCGTCGTATCGACCGAAGTTCTCAGGACGACAACGAAATAGCGGCGGATACACGAGATGAAGCAACACTCCGGAGCGCGGAAGTTCAGGCGCTCCGTTTTTTTAATTTTTCCGCAGGTGCTCGAATGTCCGGAGAAGTGTCCTATAATGGGCCCGTGTTGCTCGCTGCGATCGCGGCGATGATCGCTTTTTCATACCGGAGGGGATAGTGGCATGGGAACGGAACGATCCTGGAGGAAACCGACCATCACTGAAGCACTGGTAGTCCTGATTGTCGATGCGTTGATCATCAGTTACGGCGTTCTGAGCATCAAGACGGGAAGCGGTTGGACGTTCGGTCTCGGGCTGAGCGCGCATATTCCGCTCTTTCTCGCGACAACGTTCTCGGCGGTATCCGGGATGGTGCTACTCCGTACTCCGTGGAAACGCCTCGAAGAGGGAATCGTTTCGGCGATAACGGTCGCGATGCAGGCCATCATCATTCTTCTCGCGATCGGGGGCCTCGTGGGATCCTGGATTCAGAGCGGCGTCGTCCCGTCGCTCATCTACTATGGTCTCAATCTCCTGTCGCCGCAATACTTCCTGCTTGCATCCCTTCTTATCTGTGCGGTGGTCTCTCTCTCGACGGGAAGCTCGTGGAGCACGAGCGGCACGGTCGGGATAGCGCT
>CALFXN010000482.1 GCA_937957815.1 uncultured Synergistales bacterium | reverse complement strand
CACGAGAGGAGCCTGCGGTTGTTGCCGCCGCGGCGCGGCCGCCTTGCTCTCCGAACGTCCGCCGAGGAACGCCCCACCGTAGAAAGCCGCCGCCGCAAGAAACGCAAGGACGAGGAGCGTCTTCACGATCCTCGCTGCCAGACTGCCCTTTCTTCCCGTCATTTCCGTTTTCACGTTCCGTTCCGGAGATGTCATCGCGTAGCCAACCTTTCCTTTCTATCCGATCTCTTCGTGCACGGCGTTTTCCGGACGAAGTTCCTTCTCGACGGCGTCGAAGAGAAAATCGATATACCTCGAGAAATCGAAATGGAAGAAGTCGCACCCCTGAAAGATGAATATTCCATGAAAAACTGCCGTCACCAGCACCGAGAGATCCCGGGACGGAATGTCCCTCCGGATTTTTTCCTTCTTCTGAGCGATCTCGAGGAGACCTTCGATCATCCCGCGCTGTTGTTCGAGGTGTCCCTTCACGATGTCGAGAACTCTGTCACGGAGCTCCTTCGGCCACTCCTCCCTTCGGAGCATCAGCCGATGCATCTTGCGGAAGCGTTCGCTTCGCGCGGACTTTTCCAGCAGCTCCCTGTAATACGCACGCAGATCCCCGACCGACCCGAGAGACACGAGCGGCGCGGGCAGTTCCGCTCCCATCTTCGCGTGCATGTTTTCGACCACGCCGACGAGGAGATCGTGCTTGTTCCTGAAGTGCCAGTACAATGCTCCCTTCGAGAGGCCGATCCTTCTCGCGATTTCAGTCATCGAGACGCTCGCGAACGATTTTTCACTCATGATGTCGAGAGCCGACTCGAGCAGACTCGCACGCGTCGCCAGCGCCTCTCCCTTTATCCGTCGCACCGAATGAACACATCCCTTTCCCCTGTGGACATTGGCACAGTTTACATACCTTCTGGTATGTATGTCAACTGCAAAACCGCTCGCACCGTGCAAAGAAAACAAAAGTCGGCATCGTCATCGATGCCGACCTCGCCCTTGCTCACATGTGGAAAAGAGACGGGCCGCCGTACCGCGGATACTTCATTCCGAAAGCATCGACGTCAGCGCGGCGCGGATGTTCCCCTCCACGAGCCCGCCATGGTAGCACAAGACCCGGTCGATATCCATTTCGGCGAGATTCGCGACGGACCGCCTCGCGGCATCCATGTCGAGCGTGTACTGCGGGTTCGCCATGCAGAGGACGCCGTTTTCGGCGGCCAGCGCGTCGCCGGATATCAGGGCCCTCTCGCGCTCGATGAAGACCGAAATGTGCCCCGGCATGTGGCCGGGCGTCGCGACGATCCGGACGCCGCCGCAATACGGCAGAAGGTCGCCGTCCGCGACCGTCACGTCGACGGGCGTGCTTTCGACGCTTTCGAGGGTCT
>CALFXN010000481.1 GCA_937957815.1 uncultured Synergistales bacterium | reverse complement strand
CTGCTTCCCGCAGAAGGCGCTCGCAGCGAAGCAGATGCGCTACTTCGGGGCCATCATCGCGATGGAGCTGAAAGGCGGACTCGACGCGGGCAAGGCGCTTATCAACAACACGCACCTCTGGACGCTCGCCGTCAGCCTCGGCGACGCCGAGTCCCTCATCCAGCATCCCGCGTCGATGACGCACTCCGCGCTCTCCGACGAGGAGCTGAAGGCGGCCGGGATCTCCAAGGGCCTCGTCCGGCTCTCAGTCGGCCTCGAGGCTCCGGAGGATCTTACCGAAGATCTCGACAAGGCCTTCGAAGCCGTAGCGGTGACGTGCAGCGCGCGCTAAACCGACGCGCGTTCCCCGGGCGGCTCCGGAGAGGAACCTGTGTCCGGGTCCGAAGAGGGCAACACCAGACCGGGAGGGGACAAACGTTCCCTCCCGGTCTTTTTTTGGCCGTCAGTTCCGGCAATGAGCCGGGAAGCGAAGCGTCAAACGGACGGACCTGAATGTCGATGGAGACACGAATATTCGTGTTTTTATTGACAAATAAAGACGCATCTGCGAGGATGCTCCCAAATTCGCCGCGGCAGTGTGGCATTGCGCAAAAGCGTCCGCTTTCGGCGACTGCGGCTGTTCGAGTCCGACAGAAGGAGGGGTTGGTGTGGCGGCAAAAGCGGAAAACGACAGGAACTACCGTTTCGAGGACATCGAAATCGATCCGAGGTTCGTGGTGTGCGAGTCCGAGATGAAGCTTACGTTCGCGGTGTGGATCGCGTATACGATCGTCAGCGTCGCGCTCTGCTACTTCCTCGGCAGGGGCGAGCCGTCGAATTACGCGTACCTCTGGGGCGTTCCGCTCTGGATGGCGGTAGGGGTCTGGCTGACGACGGCAGTCTTCTTCGTCGCGGTGATCCTGATCACGTTCTTCGTGTTCCGGAACATGGATATCTCGAAATGAGAACGCGCCGAAGGACGAAGGGAGGGAGACGCGAATGGAACTGAACGTTTCGGGAAGCGCGAGGCTCGTCGTCATCGTGACGTTTTTCGCGTACACGGCGGGGATGCTCCTGATCGGATGGCTTGCCAAGAGAAACATGGACAGGGTCGCCATCAACAAGTATATCGACGAATTCTACACGGGCGGTCGCGGAATGGGGGCATTGGTCGTCGCGATGATGATCGCGGCCGGGCTCTGCAGCGCGGGAACCTTCCTCGGAGGTCCCGGGCTGGGCTACAGGCTCGGCGCGACGTGGGTCGTCGTCGCCGGGGCTCAGAACTTCATGACGTTCATCGTATTGGGCGAGGTCGGAAAGAAGATCGGCATCGTCGCCCGGCGCATCGGCGCGCAGTCGATCTTCGGACTGCTGCTTCACCGCTACAACCGCAACCGGCTGATCGCGGCGTTCGGCGTGCTCAGCATCGTCTGCTTCATGGGGAGCTACGTCGTCGCCCAGATCGTCGGCGGCGCGAGACTGTTCGAAACGATGACCGGAATGTCCTACGAACTCGGACTCGTCCTCTTCGCGGGAGTCGTTCTCGCCATCGTCGCGCTTGGCGGCATCA
>CALFXN010000480.1 GCA_937957815.1 uncultured Synergistales bacterium | reverse complement strand
TCGACGACATCAAGGACGAGTTGCGCGACGCGGTCCAGTGGCCGCTGCAGCACCCGGACGTCTTCGAGAAATACGACATGGCGCCCACGAAGGGCATCCTCCTCCACGGGCCGTCGGGCACGGGGAAGACGCTTCTCGCGAAGGCGCTGGCCCGGGAGAGCGGCGTGAACTTCATCTCCGTCAAGGGGCCGGAGCTGATGTCGAAATACGTCGGCGAGAGCGAACGCGCGATCCGCGACGTGTTCCGGACCGCCAAGCAGGCCTCTCCGTCGATCCTCTATTTCGACGAGATCGAATCGCTCGTGCCCGTGCGCGGGCGCGACTCCGGCGCGGGGGCGAGCTTCACGGAGCGCGTCATCAGCCAGTTCCTCGCGGAGATGAACGGCATCGAGGAGCTCAGGGGCGTCATCGTCCTCGCAACGACGAACCGGCTCGACCTCGTCGACCCGTCGCTTCTCGCGGGCGGACGCTTCGACCTCGTCATGGAGCTTCCGATGCCCGACGAAGAGGCGAGACGGGGCATCTTCGGAATCCATCTCAGGAAGAAACCCGTTTCGGCCGACGTTTCAACGCCTGAACTCGCACGCAGATGCGCGGGCTTCTCGGGCGGCGACATCGCGTTCGTCTGCCGGAAGGCCGCGATGTTCGCGCTTCGGGAAGCACTCAAGGGCGGCGGCGACATTGCGCCGATGATCGAAGAACGCCACTTCGACGAAGCGATGGATATCCTCGGGCATCACGAACGCGTCAAGTCCTTGACCGGCTTCTAGTCGCTTTTCCCGGTATCGCGGGACAGAACAAGGGGGGCCGGCGGCCCCCCTTGTTCTGTCTTCACGCTCGGTTATTCGCTCACGTTCAGCGGAGGCGTGTCGTCGTCATCTCCGGCCGCTCCCTCATCCTCCACGAGCTGATCGTCGGAGACGAGGGAAAGAGACGTCCCGGACTTCTTCCCCTGCTCCGCCTTCGCGGGTTCCTTCGGGTAGAGCATCCGGTAGACGTAAAGGTTCGCCATGACCCGCCGGACGTAGCCGTTCGTCTCGCGGTATCCGACCTCCTCCATCCACCGGTCGAGCGGCATCGACTCGTTCCCCGCGATCCACCGTTTCGCCGCCCCGGACCCTGCGTTGTAGGCTGCGGCGGCCCATTCGACCCGTTTGAAGTTCCGCAGGAGCCGTGCGATGTGCGCCGTTCCGAGCAGAACGTTCGTCCCGACGTCGTAGAGCGATTCGATCGTCACGTCGAGCGCCTTCGCCTCGCCGCGCGCTGTCGCCGGCATGAGCTGCATGAGCCCCGTCGCCCCGACCCAGCTCCGCGCGAGCGGATCGTAGGCGCTTTCCTGGCGCATGATCGCCCACACGACGTTTTCGTCCGTCGCGAATCGCGCGGCCGCCGGTCGGACGATATCCGCGAACGCCTGCGGATAGAGAAATCGGAGGCCTGTCCGATAGATCGCGTCGCCCCCGACGAGAAGTTGGGAAATCCTGCTCGCGGCAGCGTAGGCGCCCTGCCCGTCCCCGTTCCACTGCGAGAGCAACGCCGCCCGGTAGAGGTCCTTCGGCGTTCCCCGCTCCAGAAGCTGCCGCTTCGCGTAGACGACGAATCCCCAGCGTTCCAGTTCTCCGGGCGCACTCTCGAGAATTTTCGGATCTCCGTCGACAATCGGTTTGACGCCGTTCGGGAACGCGAGGAACGCGTGGATCGAAAGCGGGTAAGACCGCCCGAGCCGGTTGAAGTATTCCAGATCGGAAGAGC
>CALFXN010000479.1 GCA_937957815.1 uncultured Synergistales bacterium | reverse complement strand
AAGGCGTATGGTGTATCGAGTGTGGATGCTTTACAGTTGAGCGAGAAGGGAAATCTGTCCGAAAAGGGACGCGAGGCAGGACTGATGTATGCCGGTAAGGAAACTGCATATTCTTCCATTCACGCCGATGAAGTGTCGAAGGCTGTTGAGAAAGCCGGAGAGATGGCCCGTATTTTCGATCGTTCGTTGCGATTCCGTTATCTTAAGGATGCGGATATCTACCAGGTGGAGGTCATCGACTCAGGAAAAGACGAAGTCATACGAAAGATTCCTCCTGACGAAATCGTACGATTCATTGAACATATCGGCGAACTCCTGGGGGCATTGTTTGACAAGACGTTATGAAGCGATCCGGTTTTTTCAGAAAGCGACTTCCGGAAGGAAGTCGCTTTTTTTCTCTCTCGTTTGTGCCGATTAGTACAGAGGCAGGTCTAACTGAAGATGAGATGAGGGGACCGTATATGTTCGACGGAACTTCGGTACTGATCACCGGCGGAACCGGGTCGTTCGGCAAGGAATTCATTCGGGAGACGCTCCGGAGGTTTCGCCCGAGAAGACTGATTGTGTATTCCCGCGACGAATTGAAGCAATACGAGATGCAACAGGAGTTTCGCAGCGAATGCATGCGTTATTTCATCGGTGACGTCCGTGACGCGGAGAGACTTCGCGTCGCTATGCGCGATGTTGATTTTGTCGTCCACGCCGCCGCTCTGAAGCAGGTGCCGGCGGCCGAATATAACCCGATGGAGTGTATCAAGACGAACGTCCTTGGAGCTTCGAATGTCATCGGTGCCGCGATTGAGAACGGAGTTCGCAAGGTCGTCGCACTTTCGACGGATAAGGCCGCGAATCCGATCAACCTGTATGGAGCGACGAAGCTCTGTTCCGACAAGCTCTTCATAGCGGCGAACAACATAACGGGACATCTGAGAACACGGTTTGCCGTCGTGCGATATGGGAATGTCGCCGGGTCACGCGGATCCGTCATCCCGTTGTTCCGGCGACTCGTGCGAGAACATGCGTCCGAAATTCCGGTTACCGATCCCCGGATGACCCGTTTCTGGATTACGTTGCCGCAGGGAGTCGATTTTGTTCTGAAAGCCTTTGAACGGATGCAATCGGGAGAGATCTTCGTGCCAAAGATCCCTTCCGCCCGGATCACCGACATCGCTGAGGCCGTGGCCCCCGAAATTCCTGTGAAAATCATCGGAATTCGTCCGGGAGAGAAGCTCCACGAGGTCATGTGTCCGGCGGACGATTCGCATCTGGTTCTCGAGTATCGGGACCACTTCGTCATTTCTCCCGCGATAACGTTCCAGACGCCTGTTGACTACTCGAGAAATCCTGTCGGAGAAGTCGGCTGTGCGGTTTCTTCGGGATTCGAATACAGTTCGGGAACGAATCCGGTCTTTATGAGCGTGCGTGACATTCGCGAAATGCTCGCAAACGTGTAGAGGAGGAGCGGACACAACCATGGAACTTCAGCGCTGCAGTCGCTGCACCCTTCCGATAACATGGGAGACGGTGTTTTTCGATGAAGAGGGCGTCTGTAATATCTGCAAGAACTGGGATGTGAAGCAGAAGGACATCAACTGGCCCGAACGCGAAAACATGTTTCGGGAAATAGTCGCGGATGCGGTGGCCCGAAAGGGAGAGTACGATTGCATCGTTCCGTTCAGCGGAGGAAAGGATTCGACGTATACGCTCTGGGCCATCGTGCGGAAATATGGGATGAAGCCGCTGGTTGTTTCGTTCGATCACTGGTTCTATCGTCCTCGCATGCTCGAAAACAGAAGGAGAACGTTCCTTCGCCTCGGTGTCGACGTTCTGACCTTTACGCCGAACTGGAGGATCGTTCGGAAGATCATGCGGGAATCTCTTCTCCGAAAGGGGGATTTCTGCTGGCATTGTCACGCCGGCGTTTTCTCGTATCCGATGCAGATCGCCGTCAAATTCGGAATCCCGCTCATTATCTGGGGAGAAGGCGGCGGCGAGTATGAGGCGTATTTCAAATTCGCGGATCTCGAAGAGACGGACGAGTGGAAATTCAACCGGCGTATCATCCTCGGAATGCGGGCCGAGGATATGGCCGGTTTCATCGGAGAGGATGTCCGCGATCTTTCGCCGTTCGTCTATCCGAGACGGGAGGACCTCGAGCGCGTCGGAGTGAAGAGTCTGCCTCTGGGGAAATATGAGTCCTGGGACGTTCAGAAGCATGTCCGGATT
>CALFXN010000478.1 GCA_937957815.1 uncultured Synergistales bacterium | reverse complement strand
AGGCGAACGCGCCCGGTTCTCCGCTCGGTTCGATCGTGTAGGTTCCGTCGCCCGACGATTCGAAGCGCCACGTTTCCGAGGTTCCCGCCCGTCGCGTCACGAGGACGACCCTGTCCGCGACCATGAAGCTCGAATAGAACCCCACGCCGAACTGGCCGATCAGAAGCTCCGCCATATTCTCTCCCGGCTGTTCCTTCACGCGGTCGAGAAACTCCTTCGTACCGGAGCGCGCGATCGTGCCGAGGAAATCGACGATTTCGCCGCGCGTCATTCCGATGCCGTTGTCCGATATCGAGAGAACATGGTTCGTCTCGTCGCGGTCGATCCGGATCTTCGGCGCGTATTCCGAAGCGATTTCGGGATTCCGGATCGCCTCGAGACGGCGCTTGTCGAGCGCGTCCGACGCGTTCGATATCAACTCTCTCAGGAAGATTTCCCGATGCGAGTAGACCGAGTAGATCATCATCTCGAGAATCTGTTTCGCTTCCGTCTGAAACTCGCGCCGCTCCGCGGCGCCGCTATGGGCTGTCACGCTGTCCGCTCTCCTTTCGAAATGTGGTCCGAGACACAAAAAGGCGGCAGACCGCACACCCTCGAGGTGCGGTCTGCCTCCATCCTTCCCCTTGTCCTTCCCCTATTGGCCGATGGCGCTGACGTGCTGCGCGAAGCGCGTGTCCAGCTCCTTCCTGCAGTTGATCACGCCGGATACGTACTTCGGCGCGTTTCCGCCGACGTAACGCCTGAGCGCCTTCTGGATGTCGCCTCTCGAGGACCTGAGATAGCACGAGAAAATATACGTCCCCGCGAGGATGTTCTTCTTTGGATCGTAGATGTCGGTTCGGGTCTCGATGTCGGAGAACGAGGACGTGAGGCCGCTTCGGTGGGCCTTCCAGTTGATCTGCATAAGCCCGTGGCTCGTCCGCGAGCGGACGTCGCTCTGGGCCCCCGACTCCTTGACGATGATAGCGGAGATCATGAAGGGATCGACGCCGAATTCGTCCGAGGCGTCCATGATGTAGTTTGCCCAAACCACCGCTTTCGCCGCATCCAGCTCCGAATTGCTCTTCCGGAGCCGTTCGGCAATGACGCCCTTCTTGATCTTCCGGGCGTCGATCTGATGTTTCTTCGAGGGTTTTGTCCGGAGCGGCTGGATCTGCAGTCTGTCCAGCCGTTCACCTTCCGCACGGGCCTGCGTCGCGAAGCACAGGACGAGCGCGAATACCGCCATGACCGCGAATATCAGTGGGAAAACACCCATTTTCCGGGCCATAGATCCGCCTCCTTTACTCACACAAAAAAAACTACCTCAGGGGGAGGGTCTGTTTCACGCGCGAGATTATAGCGACCGAAGACGGGTTTGGCAAATCGCATACAATAAATCAAAAAGACTCTCTCAAAGACGACAATATCGAGAAAAGGCTTTCATAAAAACGGCGGATCATTCCATCCGGGAACGATCCGCCGTTTTCGAGGAGATAAAATTTTCTCCGCCGCGCGTCAGGCTCGCGCCATTTGTCTCCGGTTCCTCCACACGCGAAACTTCCATATCAGCGAATACACCGAGGGAATGACGAACAACGCGAGGCTCCCTCCGGCGACGATGCCACCGATCGAAACGATCGCCATCGGCGCCCTGTAGGCGCCCCCCGCCCCGAGCCCGAGCGCAAGCGGCATCATCGCGATGACTGATGTCAGGTCTGCCATGATGATCGGGCGCAGGCGCACCGTACACGCCTCGAGAATGCCCTCCGTAGGATCCGTGCCTTCCTTGCGAACCATTTCCGCGTAGTCGAGAATCACGAGCGCGTTGTTGACCACCATGCCGACGAGCATGATGAATCCCAGGATGCCATAGATCGACGTGTTCGTGTTCGTGATGAACTGCAGCGGAATCACTCCGATCGCCGCGAGCGGAACGGTCAGCATGATGACGAACGCGTAGAGGTAGGATTCGATGATCGCCGCGATCATCAGGAACGTCAGGACGATCGCCATGACGAACGCGATGCCGAGGTAGAAGAAATTCTCCCGCATATCCTCGACTTCACCGCCGTACTTTATCTTGTA
>CALFXN010000477.1 GCA_937957815.1 uncultured Synergistales bacterium | reverse complement strand
TTCCCGAACTTGCTTTCATCGCGCCCGACGAGGCGGCAGGTCTTTTGCCCGACGTCGTGTTCCTCGCGCTGCCGCACGGCGCTTCTTTCCCGTGGATCCGGCGCTTTCTCGACCGGGGCGTGAGGGTTGCCGATCTCTCGGCGGACGTCAGGCTCTCCGAGATGACGGCCTACGAGAGGTGGTACGGATCGGCGCATCCCGATCCCGGGCTCGTGGAGCATCGGGTCTACGGACTTCCAGAGCTCTACCGGAACGAGCTCGCCGGGGCGTCTCTCGCGAGCGGTGTCGGCTGCAACGCGACCTGCGCGATCCTCGGGCTCTTCCCGCTCGCACGGGCCGGGCTCGTCGACGAGGTCCGGATGGAGCTCCGCGTCGGATCCTCCGAGGGGGGCTCCGAGCCGTCGCAGGGGGGACATCACCCCTACCGGAGCAATGTGCTTCGAGTGATCGATCCGTTCAGACACAGGCATCTCGCGGAAGTCGTCCAGGAGACAGGAATTCCGGAGGAACGCATCCTCATGAGCGTGACGGCGGTTCCCGTCGTACGGGGGGTCCAGATGTTCGCGCACGTCACCCTGTCGAAGAAATGCAGGGAGAGCGAGATATGGTCCGCATACCGGAAGGCGTTCGAGGGACAGCCGTTTCTTTCGCTCTGCCCGGCCCGCCCGGCGCACCTCCGTTTCCCGGATCCGAGGCTCGTGCTCGGAAGCAACCGCTGCATGGTCGGCTTTGCGCTCGAGGGCGACGGACGGAGGCTCGTCCTCGTTTCGGCAATCGACAATCTCATGAAGGGAGCCGCGGGAAGCGCGGTCCAGTGCGCCAATATCATGCTGGGACTCGGCGAGACGGAAGGGCTCGCGATGATCCCGGTCTATCCGGCCTGAGGAGGATGATCGAAATGGAATCGCTGCGCATGAATGCCGCGAGAGTGACGGGAGTCGTGAAGATCGGAGGGGCGCGCGGAAATTCCGTGTCCTCGCTCGTTCGGGATATCGCCGGCAGGGTGCGTTCCGGCGAACGTTGGGTCCTCGTCCACGGCGCGAGTTCACAGATGGAGGACCTCTGCACCGCAGCCGGAATCGAACCCGTGTACGTCACGAGCCCGAGCGGCTACCGGAGCCGATTCGTCGGCGACCGCGAGATGGCGCTCTTCCTCGCGGCCTGCGGAACCTATTCGCTCGGGATCACGGAGGAATTCGGCGAGTGCGGCCTGTGGGGGATGCCGCTCTATCCGGGACGCGGTACAACCGCCGTCGCGTCCCGGAAGGACATCTTGCGCTCGCAGGAAAACGGACGGGTGCGCCTTCTCCGGGGCAACCGGAGCGGGTCCATCGTCTCCTTCGACGCGGCTCCGGTGCGCCGCGCGTGGAATGCGGGAGCCGTTCCGCTGCTTCCGCCTCTCGCGGCCGACGTCGAGGGAGTCGGCGCGCTCAACGTCGACGGGGATCGGATGGCCGCTTCGGCCGCAAGCGCTCTCGGCGCGGACGTCCTCGTGATCCTGAGCAACGTGCCGGGGCTCCTTCGGGACGGTTCGGACCCGGATTCGCTCGTCTGCCGCGGAGGTCTGGACGACTGGGACGCGCTCGAATCGTACGCGAAGGGGAATATGAAGCGAAAGCTTCTGGCTGCGAAGGAGGCGCTCCTCGGCGGCGTTCCGCGGGCGATCATCGCGGACAGCCGCGTGGAGGAGCCGCTTTCGGAGGCTCTCGCGGGAAGGGGAACGGAACTGTGTCCCACATCTATGGCGGCCGTGGTGTAACCGTCGCGTCCGGAGCGGGCTGTCGCCTCCGCGACGCCGACGGGCGCGAGTACGTCGATTTTGTCGCGGCGCAGGGGGGCGCGCTCTTCGGCCACGCGCACCCTGATCTCGTCGCGGCGCTTCGCGAAGCGGCAGGGGATCCGTGGACGATCGGGCTCGGGCTCGATAGCCCGGTACGGGACGCGTTTCTGGATCGCCTCCGGACGTTGCGTTCCGGAGGGAAGGCGTTTCTCTGCAACAGCGGGACCGAGGCGATCGAAGCCGCGCTGAAGCTCGCGACGGCGCTGCGCCCCGGGAAGAAGCGCATCCTCGCCGCCCGGCGGGGCTTTCACGGACGGACCCTCGGAGCGCTGTCGCTGACGTTCAATCCGCAATACCGGAAGGCGTGGCTCCATCTGTTGCCGCCGGTCGAACATTTCGCGCCGGAAGAACTCGCGGCGAACGTCGACGGGAGCGTCGCGGCCGTGTTCGTCGAGCCGGTGCAGGGGGAGGGCGGCGTCTACCCGATGTCCCCGACCGTCGCCGCTTCCCTGAATGAAGCGTGTGGCGCGTGCGGGGCCATTCTCGTCGCCGACGAGGTCCAGAGCGGATGGGGGCGCTGCGGGGGCCTTCTCGCGAGTACGATTGTCGGACTCGAACCGGATATCGTCGCGCTCGCCAAGGGCGTTGCGGGTGGTCTTCCCGCCGGTGCGATCGTCTGGAGGGGAGACCTCGGAGACTTTCCAGCCAAGGGCCACGGAACGACATACGGCGGCAACCCCCTCGTCGCCGCCGTCGGATGCGCGGCGTGGGACGCGCTCAATGCGCACCGCTATCCGCAGAAGGCCGCAGCGCTCGGAACGTTTTTCCGCGCCGCGCTCTCGGAGATCCGATCCCCTCTCGTGAAGGATATCCGCGGTCTGGGACTTCTCGTCGGAGTCGAGGTGAGCGTGAAGGCGCCGGATATCGTGAAGCGTCTCCAGGAAAAGGGTGTTCTCGCGCTTCCGGCGGGGCCGTCGGTCGTACGCTTCCTGCCGCCGTTCGTCGCCGGGGAAGACGACTGCCTGTTCGTCCGCGACGCGCTCGCGTTGGTTCTGGAGGCGTTCGGTGACGCCGGAGATTGACCTCCTCCGGTCGCTCGTCTCGATCCCGAGTCCGAGCCGTTTCGAGGATGCGGCCTGTTCCTTTCTGGAACGGGCCCTTCCTTCCTTCGGCTGGGATCGGGTTTCCCGCGACGGTGCGGGCAGCGTCGTCGCGGAACGCGGGAAGGGCGGACGAGAACTCGTCTTTCTGTGTCATATCGACACGGTTCCCGGTGGCCCAGATGTCCGGATCGACGCCGATGTCCTCTGGGGACGCGGCTCGGTGGACGCGAAGGGCCCGCTGTGCGCGGCGGCGGTCGCCGGAGGGCGTGTGGAGCTTCCGGAAGGGTGGCGGATGACGCTCGTCGCGGCCGTCGGGGAAGAGGACGATTCGCGCGGGGCGCGCTTCCGGCTCGGCCTTCACCGTCCGGCGGGATGCGTCGTCGGGGAACCGTCGGGGACCGACGGGGTGACGATCGGGTATCGCGGCATGGCGCGCGTCTCGTTCACGGCCGCGGATTCCGGAGCGCACCGGAGCGGCGACGCCGGTCCGCAGACCGCCTGCCTGACCGCGGCCGCCGAAATGATCTCGGCGATACGGGCGACGGACGATCCTTCCCGTCCCGTCATCGAACGGCCGTCCGTAGCGGTCTGTCTCATGGAGGGGGTCGAGAACGGAGGTCGCCGGGCCCGCATCGATCTCGACGTCCGCATTCCGCTCGATAAGGGAGGAGATCCGCTCGCTTCGCTCGGAGAGACGGCCGCGAAACACGGCGTGAACGGCGCGGTACTCTCGAGGATTGAGGCGGCGATGACGGAACCGGGCGACCCGCTCGTCCGCGCGTTCCGGGTCTCCGTCAGGAAGGCCGGTCGTACGCCGCGCCTTCTCGCGAAGGGAGGAACCGCGGACTTCAATCTCGCGGCCGCATGGGGATGTCCGATGATCGCATACGGTCCGGGAGACAGCCGTCTGGACCATACCGCGGAGGAACGTCTCGACCTGCGCGACTATGTCGCGTCGATCGGGATCCTGTCGTACGGCGTCGAAGAGTTTCTGTCCCGTGCTATTTGAAGAGGGAGATCTGATCCTTCGAGGCGAGCGGCGGCCGGGAAGACGTCATTTCAAGCCCCGACTGGATGATGGAGATGTTCCTGTCGATCTTCGCGAGCATCTCGTAGACGTGCGAACGCAGCTGATACGATGCCGACACGGGCTTTCCCGCAGCCTTGGCCCGGTCGATGGCCGTCGTCAGGAGACGCAGGGCCCGTTCGACGTCGCTTCTCGAGCCCAGCGGTCCGCCGATGGACGCGAGAATCCGCTCGGCCTCGAGGAAGAGCTCCTCCGGTTCCCGTTCTACAGCCGGCGTCTGGGGCGCGAGGAACGATTCCACGACCGACAGACCCTCCGAAAGCAGACGGACGAGACACGACGGGAGCACGTGCTCGCGGTCCAGCTCGCGCCGCAGGGTCGTCACCCATGCAAGAGCCCTTGCGGTACGCTGATCATCCTCCGGCTGCATCACGCCACCTCCCCGCGAAAAGACGGAACGTCTCCGTTCCGTGCGTATGGTATCCCATGTCCGTGTCTCCGGCAAGTCGTCACGAAGCCGGAGGTGTGGTTGGGGGAACGGAGACGTCCGCACGCCGCTCGAGCTTGTTCCATCCGACGAGACCGCCGCGGACGGCCGCGAGACCGGAAGCTATGGCGACGATATAGAGCAGCTGCCTGTAGAAGAAGCGCTGCAGGGCCATCCAGGTGATGAGAGTCCACTGCTCGCGCCGTTCGAGCGCGAAGGCCAGGCAGGCCGAGAGTATTTCCGCGGTCTGGAAGAGCAGGTAGAACGCGATGACCGTGTAAAGCGCCCCGACCGAGTATGTCGAGGGGTGCCGGATTTTGTCCAGAAGTGTCGTCCCGGCGACCCAGAGGGGGATGATGTCCATGACCGGCGATATCAGCGGAAAGAAAATCTGGAAGATCAGAACGTTCGGGATGAGCACGAAGCCCGCGGCGCCATAGCGCGGCCTGAAAAGGATATCCCTGTGCTTCCAGATGACCTGAAGCGTGCCGAAAGTCCATCGGAAGCGCTGTTTCAGAAAGGCCCGGATGGTTTGCGGGGCCTCCGTCCAGGCGACGGCTCGCTCCTCGTATTCGATCCTGTACCCGGCCTTCAGAACGGCAAGCGTGAGATCCGCGTCTTCGGCGAGCGTGTCGGCAGGAAATCCTTCCGATACGGCCAGTGCGTCGCGACGCCATGCCCCGACGGCGCCGGGGACGACGGAGATGCAGTTGAGGACGTCGAATGCCCGGCGGTCGAGGTTCTGACTCGTGATATACTCGAGCGCCTGCCAGCGGGTCAGCAGGTTGACCCTGTTGCCGACCTTCGCATTTCCCGCGACGGCTCCGACACGCGGGTCGTTGAAGCGGCGTACGAGCGCCCCGATCGCGTCGGGAGCGATGACCGTGTCGGCGTCGAGAGTGATGACGATGTCGGCCGTCGTGTGGCGGAGCGCTTCGTTGAGCGCCGCCGCCTTTCCGCCGTTCGGTTTCGTGATCAGCGTCACCCTCGGATCTGTCGCGAAGCGCCCGGCGAGGCGCGCGAAGGTTTCGTCGGTCGATCCGTCGTCCGCGACGATGACCGAAAGATCTCCATAGTCCGATTCGAGCAGTTTTTCGACGGTCCGGCAGATGACCTTTTCCTCGTTGTATGCCGGAATCAGCACGACGACCGACGGCATGGCGGAGGAAGCCGGCGCCGGAGCGCGGAGCTTCTGGGCGATCGCGAGAAGTCCGATGAAGAGCATTCGCGAGAGTCCCAGGAAGATCCCGGCCACGAAAAGTATCCGGAGTCCGAGGTCGAGCCACTGGAAGGTGTTGAAGACCATGTCCGTGCCGAACGCGAGAAAGTGCTCGTTGCTCGTGACGGGAGGCATGACCGCGTCGCGCGGAAGTCGGAGAAGTTCGGAAACGGTCACCGTCCTGTAGCCCAGTTCCTTCAGCCGTCCGATGAGGATCGGAAGCGCTTCGAGCGTCTGGCGCCGGTCTCCGCCGCCGTCGTGAAGGAGGACGACGTTTCCGCGTCCCGCCTCGAGTCCCTCGATCACGGAAGAGACGATGCGTTCCGTTCCGGGGTTCGTCCAGTCTTTCGGGTCGATCTGCATGCCGATCGTATAGTATCCGAGTCCGCTCGCTGTGAGCAGCGGCCTGATCTGGTCCGGCGTGACGGGCTCGACGTCCTCTCCGTAGGGGGGGCGGAAAAGAAGCGATTTGCGCCCGAGCCTGCTCTCGAACAGCCGTTCCGTCGCGTTGAGTTCGAGATTCAGTTCTCCTGCCGTGATCCGGCTGATATCCGGGTGCGTGAACGTGTGGTTTCCGATCTCGCATCCCTGTTCGAGCGCGCGGCGCATCAGCGACGGATACGTATTGCCGTTGGCTCCGATGACGAAGAACGTCGCCCTCGATCCCGTT
>CALFXN010000476.1 GCA_937957815.1 uncultured Synergistales bacterium | reverse complement strand
CGCGACTGGACTCCCGGACGTCTCCGCCGAGCACAAGACTGAGAAGCGCCATACGGACCGCAACACCGCACGCCACCTGATCGAGAATCAGAGAATCGCCGCAGTCGGCGACATCACCGGAGAGCTCGACGCCCCTGTTTATCGGGCCCGGATGCATGACTAACGTTTTCTTTCCCGTCCGGCGCAGACGGTCCGAAGTAATTCCCCATTGCCGATAATACTCCTCGAACGAAGGAATTTCAGCCTCGCACATGCGCTCTTTCTGGACACGGAGCAAAGAGAGGACATCCATTCCGGGAAGCGCTTCCTCAAGCGTATGGAAGACACCTTCGACACCCCACTCTTCTCTGAATGCTCCGGGAAGAAAAGCGGACGGCCCAGCAAGATACACTCTGGCGCCGAGTTTCCGGAGAATGCACGCCTGTGACGAAGCGACGCGACTGTGAAGGATATCACCGACGATTGCAACCTTGAGGTCCTCGAGCGTTCCGACGCGTTCCTTCAGGGCAAGGGCGTCGAGGAGCGCCTGAGTCGGATGGGCGTGCGTCCCGTCCCCTCCGCTGATCACGGATCCGTCGAAGTACTCCGTCGCTTTCCGGGCGCTTCCGTTGACGGGATGCCGCAGGACAAGGACATCGACGTTCATGGCATTTACCGTTCTGAGAGTGTCCTCGAATGATTCTCCCTTCGAAAGGCTGCTCGCGGGGGCGTTGAAGTCGATGGCGTTCATCCCGAGACGCTTTTCCGCGAGTTCGAACGAGATTCGCGTCCGCGTGCTGTTCTCGAAGAACATGTTGACAGCCGTGAATCCCTTCAGAGTGTCGTGATGCGGGGCCGGTTTGCGGTTCATCGCTTCCCTGCGGTATTCGCCAGCAACACTGAGAACGGTCAGGATTTCTTCCCGCGACATGCTCTCGATCGTGACGACATGCTTCCGGTTCCAGGTCATATGTTCTTTCAGTCTCCTTCGTCAGTTCCATACGCTTCCCTCAGAACGGAAGCGACCACAGTCCCGGGCAGAAAGACGGGACGGGATACGATTCGCGCCACTCGTCTCCTCATCGCGACGGTAAATCCCAGACAGTCGAGGACGACCGCATCGATCCGGCCGCGCAACGACTCTGCGGCTTCGTCAAGAAAAACGGGATCCCCGTAAGGGGATCCCGTCGTGATCAAAAGCTCTCGTCCTTCCCTCTCCCACTCTGTTTTCTTGAGGGCCTCCTGTTCCCTGACTGGGACGATGACCCCGAGACGCCCGGCGGGCAAAAACGCGTCCACGATACCTCTGACGAGTTTCATGGGATGGAGGAGATTCATTCCGGGGAGAGCCGCCTCGCGATACTCTCCCTGACAGAGAATCAACGCCGTCGAGAGGCCCTCGTCACGAATCTTTCCGAGCGTCGACCGCAGCATCGCGACGATGTCGGATTTCACCATCCGTACCGAACGTCCGTCCCGAAGACGCGTCACGTACACCACCGCTTCCCTCGGACATTCCGCCGTCTTCGAGAGATGAGAGAGCCTTTCCTCGGTCGCGTCGTCGAGGAGACCGTACTCCACGAGAGACACTCCCTCTTCGAGGATTTTCCTCATCGGGGTGGTGATCTCGGTTCTGGGAGACTGCCCTATCGTGACAGCGGCGATCCGGATCATGCGCGCGTCTTCCTCGCCCTCGGAAAGAACTACTTTCGCTCTTCCCACGCCGGGGCGGGGTAGATCACGTCGTTCTGCTTCGACTCTTCCGGGTACACCGTAACGAACTTCCCCTTCTGGATCTGGATCGCGGGGTGAATCGTCTTGATGTTCTGCCCCTTCTCGTCGAACTTGACCCCAGGCCACGTCGAAAGTTCGAGATCCATGCCCCTGAGCGCACCTCGAACCTTGTCGGTCTCGATCGACCCGGCCTTCTCAACGGCAAGCTGCAGCAGGCTTCCCGCCGCGCTCGCGCTCGCCGCGTGGTAGCCCGGCGTATACGTCTCGCCGAACATCGCGCGGCATGCTTTGACGTAGTCTTCAGTCGTCCCGAACACGGGATCCTTCAGCTTCATGGCGGGAATCCACCACTCGCCCTCGATCGCGTATTCGGCATCGGCGCCGAGTTCCTTGATGAATCCCTCGACCATGACGCCCACCGAAATCGCGTACATCTTCGGATTGAGCTTGAGCTCCTTGCTCTGCCGCATGAGCATCAGAGAATCGGCAGTATACCCCGCCAACCCGAGAATATCGGGATTCACAGACTTGACCTTCGTCAGGAGACTCGATATATCGGTCGCGCCCGCGGGATACTTTTCGAAAAGCACGACCTTGATTCCGGCCTTTTCGAGCGAATTTTTGAAGCCTTCGGCGCAGCTCAGCGGGAAGAGATCGTTGGCGGAAATGATCGCAGCCGTCTGCGGTTTCGGGGTCACCTTCTTCGCGACCTCGGCGATCGGGTCCATCAGCAGCGTCGCCGGAGGAAGGATCGAGAAGATGTTTTTGTACCCGCGTTCATAGATCTTCGTCGCGTTCGCTTCGGGCGCGATCGTGATAATGCCGTACTTTTCGCCGATGGCGCTCGTCGCGAACGTGACTGCGCTCGAATACGGCCCCATCAGGAACTGCACCTTGTCTTCGGTGATCAGTTTTTCGGTCAACTTCGCGCCGCGCACCGCGTCGCTCTCGTCATCGAGGTAGATCATATGAACCTTGTAGCGCTTCTCTCCGACCTTGATTCCGCCGTTGTCATTGACGTGTTTCTCCCAGACCTGGTACCCCATCTTGACCTGCGTTCCTTCGTATGCAAGCTTCCCGGTCATCGAAACGGCCACGCCGATCCTGATGACGTCCTCCGCGAACACCGCCCCGATCGCCACAAAAAGGAACGCGCACACTACAGCCAGAGTCAGAACCTTTCTCATCACACTCTCTCCCTTCTTTTTCCGCGTTGTCCTTCTCTTTCAGGAAGGTCACGCAATACCAAGATATGCGGCCTTGACGTGACCGTTGCACCCGAGGTTTTCGCTAGTGTCTTCGAGCGTGACTCGCCCCGATTCTACGACGTATCCTCGGTCAGAGAGATCGAGCGCGACCTGGACATCCTGTTCGACGAGCAGGATGCCGATTCCGCGTTCCCTCCTGAGCGCCGAGATGATCCGGATCAGGTCGTCGACGATCACGGGCGCCAGCCCGAGCGACAGTTCGTCGATGACGAGAAGTTTCGGGCGCGCCATGAGCGCGCGACCGATCGCGCACATTTGCTGTTCCCCTCCGGAGAGATTTCCCGCAAGCCGGTTTCTGTGGCTGGATACAGCTTCGAACACCGAATAGACATAGTCCAGGTCCTCGCGGACCGAGGAGTCGTTCGGACGCTGGTAGGCTCCCATAAGGAGATTGTCCTCGACCGAGAGACCATAGAAGAGATGTCTCCCTTCCGGAGCGAATCCCATCCCCATCGCGACCCGCTTCGGTCCCGAAAGCCCCGTGATGTCAGTCCCGGCGAACGATATGCTTCCCGACCATGCAGGAACCATTCCGAGAAGCGTGTTGAGCAGCGTGCTCTTTCCCGCGCCGTTCGCGCCGACGACACACACGATTTCTCCTTCGCGGATGTCGAGATTTACATCCCAGAGCACCTGGATCGCCCCGTACCCCGTCGACAGATTCCGGACACTCAGAAGTGTCTCTCCGGTCATATCCCGCATTTTCCCGCGTACCTCTTTCCAAGATAGGCTTCGACGACCCGCTGGTCGGAGACGACCTCCTGCGGCGTTCCCTCGCTGATCTTCTCGCCGTGGTGGAGCACGATGATCCG
>CALFXN010000475.1 GCA_937957815.1 uncultured Synergistales bacterium | reverse complement strand
TTTCCCGTCTCCCAGTGCAGGCCGATCGCGCTCGGAGCGTGGGCGGACGCCGCGCCCGCCGCCAGCAAAAGGAGAACACCCAGACACACGGCGACGCCGGTACGAAACTTCCTCATTCCAATCCCCTCCCTTGACGGATTTTCCGAAGGATTTCTTCAAACATTATAGTCTATTCCAAAACTACCCACAAGGCGTGAACACGGCTCAGAATAAGATTACTATTTGTATATAATCATAGGCCGGCACACTCTTATAGACGTCACCCGGGAGAGTCGTCGCAATGGCGGCGGCGGGGTGAACATGACGACGAAGGAGTGATACGGATGGCGACCTATTCGCCGATGGACAGCAAGGTGGTTCTGCGCGTGCAGACCGGAACGGATTCCGGCGGAAAGCCGGTTCTCCGGAGCATTTCCCTGATGAAGGTGGCGCACGCCGCTTCGGCCGACAGGGTGAAGGCGGTATCCGACGCGCTCGGGGCGCTTCTGGCCCATGAGATTCGCGGCATCGAAAAGATCGACAACAATTCCGTGGAGATCGCCTAGGCGGTCCCTGAAAGGAGCTGATTGGGATGAAGACTGTGCGGATGCGTTTCGGAACCGCGGACGGAGCGACGATGTCGCTCTCCCTGGGGTACGCGAAAGACACGCTGACGGAAGCCGAAGTCCGGACCGCGATGCAGGCGGTGATCGACAATCCGATTTTCGTTACGGCCCCGGCGACCGTCAAATCGGCGGAACTCGTGGACCGGACGGTCACCGAACTGATCGAGGGCTAGCCGCGGGAGGCGGATCATGGAGGATATTCTGGCGTCGTCGATCCAGAGCGGCTTTGCGGTCGCGGTGGCCGCATACCTTCTGGTCCGGATGGAAAAGCGCCTGGATGATCTGAGGGTGGCGATCGACGAGCTTCGGTCGGCCATCGAGGGAGAGGATGCCCGGTGAGGTTGAACGACGTCCGGGTGTCGCTCCACTTCTCGCTCCGCGAGTTCGAGTGCCCGTGTTGCCACAGGGTGCGGATCCATCCGCTCCTGGTGCTCCGCCTCGAGGAGCTCCGCGGGGTCTGGGGGCGTCCCCTTCTCCTGACGAGCGGATACAGGTGCGATTCGCACAACTCGCGGGTAGGGGGCGTTCCGAAGAGCGACCATCGTCTCGGGCTCGCGGCGGACGTGGCCGTGGCGCGGGAGGACCAGGAATCGTTCGTCCTCGCCGCGGCCGACGCCCACTTTCACAGGATTCTGCCGAACGGGGCCCGGGAGTACGTCCACCTCGCTGTGGACGCGGGGGGCGCATGACGACTCCCGCGGGAACGATTGGGGCCGGGGAGGCGTGCGCCGCCTTCCGGCCCCTCGTCCGGGCGACTGCCCGGCGGTACGTCGGGCGCGGGGCCGAGTTCGAGGACCTGGAACAGGAGGGGTATCTCGCGCTGATCCGGCTGCTTTCCCGCTGCCCCCCGGAGGAGCCGCTCCCGAAATTCCTGAAAATGCGCCTGCCGGCCATGGTACGCGACGCGGCGGAGCGGATGCGCTCCAGAGCGAGCGTGAATGTCGACGACCTCGAGGGGACCGAAGCGGAACCCTGGTGTCCGCCCGGTGAGACCGGAGAATCGCCGCTCTTCGGACGATTGCTTTCGGGAGAGGATCTGGACATCGTCCGCCGGCTCGCCGAAGGATGGTCGCAGGCCGACATCGGACGCGGACTCGGGGTATCGCAACAGGCGGTGAGCGCGCGTCTGCGCCGGATACGTCCGATGCTCCGCCCTCTCCTTTTCGAATAGACTGAACGGACATGAAATCAGGCCGGGGAGATTCTTTTGCCATGTAGGCGAAAGGCCTCCCGGCCCTTTTCATGTGTTCCGGAACTCCCGAAGCGCGTATAATCTATAAAAGGAATCGCTGGAGGGACTTTCGGATGTCCATTCGATCGAAGCTCTGGATGCTCGCGCTCGGAATATGCGTCGCCGTGATGGGGATGTCCGGCGTCGTTTCGCCAGGTGGCGGGCTTCCACG
>CALFXN010000474.1 GCA_937957815.1 uncultured Synergistales bacterium | reverse complement strand
TACGATATAAGGCCACGTGACTGGAGTTCAGACGTGTGCTCTTCCGATCTGGTCTCGAGCCTGACGCGGAAGACATGCGACCCCGCCTCTCCTGACGGATGTCCGGGTTCGGCTTCGAGGAAGCACTCCGCCGCGAGTCGCCGGAAGGACGAAGCCCCCTCGGGGGTGAGGAACATCGCGTCGTCGTCGCCGGCGAGGACGCCATCGGAAACGAGCGAATCGATTCCGGAGCCGGAGGCCCCTTCCGAGAGCAGAAGGTCACGTGGCCAGAATGGGTGTCCGGAGTCGAAGCGGAGAAGAATCCCGTCGCGGTCCATCGTCGTTTTCCTCTAGTCGAGCCGGTTCTTGAGATGAACGAGAAAGTCCTGGACGTTGGCGACGATCGGGACGACTTCGAGCGACCCCCGATCCCGAAGTTTGTTCACCGCGAATTCGGAAACATCCACGGAATAGATGAAAACGGGGCGTATCCATCCGTCCACGACCGTGAACGCCGGCGTCATGTTTCCGGACGCGATCGTGTGGAGCTGCGTCGCGAGGGCGACGACCGTCGTCGCGCGGCGCAGATGGGTCCGCATCGCATCCTGCGCTTCATAGGCGTTGCCGCAGACTCCGGGAAGCGGCCCGTCGTCGCGGATCGACCCGGCGAGGACGATGGGGAGCTTTCTCCGGAGCGCCGCGCAGATGACGCCGGAAGAGAGTTCGTGGTCCCTGACGAACGCCTCGAGCGATCCCGACCGGCGGGCCCGGTTGATGACCTCGAGATGGTGGTAGTGTCCTCCTCGGACCTGTTCCTGCGTGTAGATGTCCTGACCGAGGGCCGTGCCGAGCATCGCTCCCTCGAGGTCGTGCGTCGCGAGGGCGTTTCCCGCGAGAAGGGCATCGACGTATCCGCGTTCGATCAAGGTCGTCATTGCCTCGCGGGAATCGTAGTCGAAGACGACAGCCGGACCGAGCACCCATACGATCGAACCATGGTCGCGCTCGTAGCGGAGCAGCTCGTACAGCGTGTCGTAGTCCTTGGAATACGCCGTTTCGCGGGATCGACCGGTCCTGAAGCTGAAGATTTCCCCGTCGCACTCCGTGCATTCGAATCCGGTGCAATGGACGCAGATGCCCTCGCTCCCATCCTCGGAACGACCGAGAACGACCCGATCTCCGGCGCGAAGTCTACGGAACTCGACGACGTCGACGCTGCCGGAATCGCGGACGACCGGGACGCAGTCCATCCGGCTTTCGGTCGCGAGCGTCCATTCTCCGGAGATCCTGAAGTATTCCGGATAGATGGAAAACGCATGGAACCCTTCGGGAGCGACCCCATCCCGATCCACGACCGCCGTCCGGACATCCGGGGCCGATACGAGCGGCTCCTTCGAAAAATCCGGCGCATTGTACGCGGGAAGCTCGAAACCCATACAAATCCCCTCCGATGTGGCGGCTGTTGCGCCGCGTATCGCATCCCGGACATTATACACTCTTCCGATTTTTCTCCGGATGGAGCGTAATTCGAATTGATATCGCGACTAAAGCGTAGTACAATGTATATGCTATAAGGAAACTAATTTTCAGGAGGGGATAGGGATTGAAAAAGTTCGTGTTCTGCGGACTGATTGGGGCACTGCTTCTGTTTTCCTGCGGGATGGCGCTTGCGGCGGATACGCTGAAGATCGGGTATCTCGCGGCGCTGACGGGCGACTGGGCCGCCTACGGCCAGACGGAGGAAAAGGCCGCGAAGCTCGCGGTCGACGAGATCAACGCAAAGGGCGGCATCCTCG
>CALFXN010000473.1 GCA_937957815.1 uncultured Synergistales bacterium | reverse complement strand
CCTCCATTCCGGTAACGGCGGTAATCCGTCGCGTTCCGGATCCCACGCTTTCCTCCCTGACGATCTTGAAGAGTCCGATGTCGCCGGTCGCGTCGACGTGAAGGCCGCCGCACAATTCGGAAGAAAAACCGGGAATCTGGACGATCCGGACGATGTCGCCGTATTTTTCCTCAAAGAGCGCCTTTGCCCCGAGTTCCCTGGCGTGTTCCATATCGCTCTCGGAAACCTCGAGCGAGGTATTATCCTGAATGCGCTCGTTGACGATCTTTTCGACCTCGGCGATCTGCTGCTGCGTCATCGCGTCGTAATGCGTGAAATCGAAGCGCAGGGATTTTTCGCTCACGAGCGAACCGGCCTGGCGGACATGTCCGCCGAGAACTCTTCCGAGCGCCTCGTGGAGGAGATGCGTCGCCGTGTGGTTCTTGCGGATCGAATCGCGCCGTTCGACGTTTACGGATCCGACGACAGTCTCTCCTTCGCGGATTTCCCCGTCGAGAACCTTCACCTTGTGGATGGACAGCGATCCGTGCTGAACGACGGTGTCGACGACCTCGAGAACGGAATGCGGTCCCCTGATGAAGCCGGTATCGCCGATCTGTCCTCCTTTTTCCGCGTAGAATGCGGTTTTGCGGAGCACGATCTCGCCTGACGTGCCCTTCTCCAGAGACGACACTCGTTCGCCCTTCTTCACGATCGCGAGGACGGGAGTCTCGATCTCCGAACGGTCGTAACCGACGAAATCGGTGTTGCCCGAGGAATTCAGGATTTCCGAATAGACGTCTCCCGTGAATTCACTCCGGACATGCTTGCTCGAGGCTCGAGCGCGGACGCGTTGTTCTTCCATCGATGCGTCGAACCCCGTTTTGTCGACCGTCATGGCTTGTTCCTGCGCGATTTCAAGCGTCAGTTCGTACGGGAATCCGTACGTATCGTACAGGACAAAGGCGACGTCGCCGGGTATTTCCGTTTCCCCCCGGCCGCGGAGCGTCGAGATTTCTCCGTCCAGAAGTTCCGTTCCCTGCTGGAGAGTCCGAAGGAATCGCCGTTCCTCGACATCGATGATCTGTTCGATTGTCAGGCGATTGTCGACGAGTTCGATGTACGGATCCTGCATGGCCGAAAGAACGTCCGGGAGGAAATCGAGAAGGAACGGACGGTCAAATCCCAAGAGCTTCCCGTAGCGCGCGGCGCGGCGAAGGAGCCTGCGGAGGACGTATCCCCGTCCGTCGTTGGCCGGAAGAATGCCGTCGGCGATCATGAACGCGACGGAACGAAGATGGTCAGAAATCACGCGCGCCGCGAGATCGGATTTCGATGAGGCGCCATATGTGATGCCCGCCGAGGAACAGACGTGATCGATGATCGGACGGAAGAGATCCGTCTCGAAATCCGTCCGTACGCCCTGAACGATCGACGTCAGCCGTTCGAGCCCCATCCCGGTGTCGATATTGTTCTTCGGCAACGGCTGAAGGGAACCGTCTTTCTGGAGATCGAACTGCGTGAAGACGAGGTTCCAGATCTCGAGGTACCTGTCGCAATTACAGCCGACCGCGCATCCGGGCTTGCCGCAGGAGAACGAAGGCCCCTGATCGTACAGGATTTCGGAGCATGGACCGCAGGGACCCTGATTTCCCATGAACCAGAAGTTCTCGCTCTTGTCGAACCTGTAAATCCGTTCGTCGGGAAGGCCGACCGTATGCCGCCAGACCGAGTACGCCTCTTCGTCATCCTTGTAGATCGTTGCATACATTCGGGAACCGTCGAGGCCGATGACCTCCGTGAGGAACTCCCACGCCCACGAGATCGCCTCGTATTTGAAGTAATCGCCCCAGCTGAAGTTTCCGAGCATCTCGAAAAAGGTATGATGGCGCGCCGTCCGTCCGACGTTATCGATATCGTTCGTCCGGACGCACTTCTGCGAAGTGACGGCGCGCGTGACTTCGGGCTTCATGATGCCGAGATAGTAGGGCTTGAACGGAACCATACCCGCTATCGTGAAAAGAAGCGTCGGGTCGTCCGGAATCAGGGAAAAGCTGGGATAGTGCCGGCTTCCCTTGGAAACCCAGAAATCGATGAATGCCTTGCGAATTTCCTTTCCAGTTCTCCACTGCATGTTCCCACGCTCCCTCATTCAGTCGCCCGCCGGATCAGCGAGCGGCGTGTTTCCTTCGCGCGTTCGAGCGCGTTCCCGGCGTCCACGGAGAAGGCTCCGTTCCTGTACGGCCATTTTCCGTCGACCATCGTTCCCGTCACATCCCTGCTCGATCCCGAATAGACGAGGAACTCCGCGAGGTTCGATTCGTCGACGCCCACGTATCGCGGAGAATCGATGTCGAACATCGCGAAATCGGCGGTCCACCCCTCTCGGATAAGACCGGTTTTCTCGAACCCGAGCGCCCTGTATCCCGCAAGCGTCGCGGCCCGAAGAACGTCCCACGCGCGAGCCTCCGTCGGATCGAGCGTCCGGCCCTTGTGCACCAGCGATGCGAAACGGGCTTCGTCGAGCATATCGAGCCTGTTGTTGCTCGCCGCTCCGTCGGTTCCGAGCGCAACCTGCACGCCGCGCACGCGAAAATCCCTCCAGGGAAAGAGCCCGCTCCCGAGTTTGAGATTGCTCTTAGGGTTGTGGACGATCGTCACGGAACGGGGGAGCTTTTCGGCAATCTCGGGAGGAAGCCAGACGCAATGGGCGAGAATCGCCCCCGGGACGTCGAGAATTCCGGATTCCTCGAGATATTCCATCGGCGACATACCGAGATCGTTTGCGATGTACTCAAGCTCCCATTTCGTCTCGAGGAAGTGCATCTGGACATGGATGCCGCGTTCCCGGGCTATTGCGGTGATCTCCTTCAGATATTCGAACGGAACGGTATACGGCGCGTGAGGACCGAGCTGGACCGTGACGCGTCCGTTCCTGCCGTGCCACCGGTCGTACAGGGAAAGGTTCTCGTCGAGCCTCTTCCGATCGTCGGTGACGATTCCTCGGCAGAGGCCGCACCGCATTCCGACTTCCTGCGAAGCCCGCGCGACCTCCGACATCTCGAAATACATGTCCGCAAAGCAGCCGACGCCGCAGGAAACCATCTCGATCATGGCGGAAATCGTTCCCCAGTAGATATCATCCGGCGTCAGATGGGCCTCGAGGGGCCAGATGCGTTCCTTGAGCCAGTCCATGAGCGGCTTCTCCTCCCCGAGACCGCGGAGAAGCGTCATCGCCGCGTGTGTATGGCAATTGACGAATGCCGGAAGGAGAGCGACGCGGCCATTTCCGTCGATCGTTTCGTCTGCTGCGGGAAGTGTTCGCGGTCCTGAGAGGCTTCTGATCCGGTCTCCCTCGACAAGAATGTCCCCGCGGGCTGTTTTTTCCGCCTCGACGTCGAGATAGAAGACATCCCGGAACAGTGTCGTCATATCACTCCTGCCATCCCTTCATATACGCTTCCTGTTCGGGAAGAAGCGTTTCGAGACGGATGCCGCCCGATTCGAGTTTCGTTCTCATGATCCGCAGGTCGAGTTCTTCGGGGACGTCGTACACTCCGGGCCGAAGCGAATTCCGGGAGATGTACAGTGCGGACTCGAGCTGCATTCCGAAGCTCAGATCCATGATCTCTATGGGATGACCGTCGCCGCAGGCGAGGTTGACGAGGCGCCCTTCTCCGAGAAGGAACAGGTTTCTTCCGTCGCGCATCCTGAAGACTTCGACGTTGTCTCGAATGGTTTCGACAGAGAGAGAGAGTTCCGTGAGGTCGGGTTTCCAGACCTCGACATCGAAATGCCCGGCATTCGCGAGTACGGCCCCGTTCTTCATCTTTTCGAAATGCTCGCGACGGATCACCTTGCGGTTCCCTGTCAGCGTCAGGAACATATCTCCGAGAGGAGCGGCCTGTTCCATCGTCATGACGTCGCATCCGTCCATAACGGCCTCGAACGCACGATGCGGATCGATCTCGGTGATGATGACCCGCGCTCCGAGCGCCTTCGCGCGGAGCGCAACGCCGCGGCCGCACCAGCCGTACCCGGCGACGACGACAGTCTTTCCGGCGACGAGCATATTCGTCGTTCGCATGATTCCGTCCCAGACCGACTGTCCCGTTCCGTACCTGTTATCGAAAAGGAACTTGCTTTTGGCGTCGTTCACCGAGATCATCGGAAACGCGAGGACGCCGTCCGCGTGCATGGCCTTCAGACGCTTCACGCCTGTCGTCGTCTCTTCGGAGCCTCCGAGAATCCGTGAAAGTTTCTCTTTGTAGTCGGTATGCATCGTCGCGACGAGATCGGCTCCGTCGTCGATGATGATGTCGAGATCGTGCCGCAGCACCGCGTGAAGGTTCTCGAAGTACTCCTCCGTCGACATTCCGTGACGGCTGTATACAGCCATGCCTTCGCTGCGCAGCGCCTCGCAGACGTCGTCCTGCGTCGAAAGCGGATTGCTCCCGGCGGCGTAGACATTGGCGCCGAGCTTTCGCAGCGTTTCGAGAAGGCACGCCGTCTTCGCCTCGAGATGGAGGCACGCCCCGATATTGTGTCCGCTGAATGGCCTTTCGTTTCCGTAGCGCTTCAGGAGGTTCTGGAGAACGGGCATGAACTGCCAGGCCCATTCAATCTTGTGGCGCCCGCGCTGTGCCCGTTCCGTATCGATCGTCGTCATCTGCGTCATTCGTTCATCAATCCTTCCGTTCGTTTTCTGACAAACACGTCACATCGCAAAGCGCGGCAAGCGACTCCGAAAAGGGAGGGAACGCCACGCCGCGTTCCGTGATAATTGCGGTGATACACGTCGCGGGCGTAATGTCAAAAGACGGATTCCACACCCTGAACCCAGGGGGCATAATCCGCTTCCCGAAACACTCGCGGATCTCGTCGGGATTCCGTTCCTCGATCGGGATCTCGTTTCCCGTCGGACACTTCATATCCACAGTGCTCCACGGAGCGGCGACATAGACCGGAACTCCGAAATGAGCGGCCGCGAGCGCAAGGGTATACGTCCCTATCTTGTTGGCCGTGTCGCCGTTCGACGCCACGCGGTCGGCTCCGACGAGCACCGCGTCGATTTTATACCGCGAAAACGCCGCCGCCGCCATCCCCTCGCACACGACCGTCACATCGATATTATCTTCGGAGAGTTCCCAGGCAGTCAATCGCGCCCCCTGAAGCATCGGACGAGTTTCGTCGGCGAGAACGCGGACTGACTTTCCTTTCAGGACCGCCGCGCGGATGACGCCGAGCGCGGTTCCGAATCCTCCCGTGGCGAGCGCCCCCGCGTTGCAGTGCGTATACACTGTTGCGTCCGAGGGAAGAAGATCCTGTCCGAAGTCTCCTATCCGTTCGTTCGCGGCGATATCCTCCGAATGAATCCGTAGCGCTTCCCTTTCCAGCTCGTCGCGGAGAGAAGAGGAAGAGCTTCGTTCGATACAGGAATGCATCCTTTCGAGGGCATGGAAGAGATTGACGGCCGTAGGTCGGGTACGCGACAATCTCGAGACGGCCGCAATCGCGTCACGAGTGGAACGGGCGTCCAGAACGACGCCGTACGCGGCCGCGATTCCGATGGCCGGGGCGCCCCGGACCGCGAGAGTCTCTATCGCGCAGGCAACGTCGTCCGCGGTCCGACAATCGATAAACGAAACCTCGAGAGGAAGCTTCCTCTGGTCCAGAAGCGACAGAGAATCTCTTCGCCATTCGATGGCCTCGGGACGTTTCATCATGGCGATCGCCTTTGGGCGGTCACGCAAACGTCACCATCGGAGAATCGGACGACGAAAACATCTTCTTCTGGAATTTCGGAGACGGAACGCAGACGCAGACCGTTTTTCGTCTCGCACACGCAATATCCCCTCCTGAGGACGTCCGTCGGCGAAAGGGAATGAAGGCGCGCTTCGAAAATGGAAAACCGGGACGATTCAGCGTTGAGAATCGCGCGTATACCAGCCTCGAGTTTCGACATCCGGGATTCCAGAGTGAGCTCGTGTTTACGGATACACGCGTCGCAGGCATCCGCAAGTCGTTGCGAGATTCGCGAGACCGCGAACCGATGCTCGCTGAAAACGCGAAGGATGTGGCTCCTTGCGAGGCGTGCGGAGCGACGTATCGATACGGCGAGTTCGGCGGAATCCGGAAAGAGATACTCGGCCGCAGCCGAGGGCGTGGGAGCCGAAACGTCCGCGGCAAGGTCCGAGAGGGAAAGATCGATATCGTGCCCCAGTCCCGTAATCAGGGGAAGACGGGACATCCGGACGGCGCGGACCACGCTCTCATCGTCGAACGGATTGAGGTCGTCCCTGCTCCCTCCGCCGCGAACGAGAAGGACGGCTTCCGCGCGGTCGACGAGGTTCGCCCGCGAAAGTCCGTCGACGATGGACTGCGTCGCTTCGTATCCCTGGACCGTTACGGGGACCACGACTATCTCGCATGCGCGGAAGCGGTTTCCCGCAACGCGGATGACATCGTGGACCGCTGCGCCGGAGGCGGACGTTACGACGGCGACACGCTCCGGAAAGGGAGGAAGAGGGCGCTTCAACTCCGGGGAAAACACTCCCTCTTCGAGAAGACGGTTCCTGAGTTCTTCCCTGGCGCGCGCAACCGCTCCGGCACCTACGGGGGCGAGACGTCTCGCATAAATCTGGTACGTCCCGCGCTGCGCGTAGACGGCAACTCGTCCTTCGACGATAACCTCGTCGCCAGCACGAGGCCACAGAGGTATCCGAAGGGCATCAGATTTGAATAGAACGCACGAAATGCGACTTTCCTTCCCGCCGAGCGCAAAAAAAACATTTCCGCTCCCGTGACGCACAAGCTCCAGAATTTCCCCGCGAACGGCCAGATTCTGAAAAAAGGGATCACCCAGAAAAACCGCTCCGATACGGCCGGTAATTTCATCAACCGTCAGAATCAGATACGTCACCCGCTTCGTGCGCTTCCGGACTTCCGGCCGATGGCAAGGCGCGAACGATCTTTCCGAGAACTCCGTTTACGAATCTTCCCGATTCCTCGGTGCCAAAAGCCTTGACCAATTCGACAGCCTCCGAAATCGCAACGGGAATCGGAGTCAGACGGCCGATCACGCCCTCGAACAGCGCCAGTCGAACGGCAACACGATCAACAGCGACCATCCGCTCCGGGCGCCATCCAGTAAGGTGCTCGCGGATCAGGCCGTCTATCTCCATCCGTTTCTCGAAAGTACCACGTACGAGCCGAACTGCATACATAAAAACATCTTCATCCTCGTTTTCGGACGGAAAGCATTCTACCGCCGAAGCGACATCCTCGGACCGTCGTATATCAAGAGAATACAACATCTGCAATGCGATCTCGCGGGATCGCCTGCGCTTCTGCGGAAGAAATGCCTTCGGCACTGTGTTACCTCCCGATCCACTTGTGAATCTTCCGGATAAGCTCCCTGCCCCTTTCGGAAAGAAGGGCACGAGACATCCCGAAACAGAGCGCGCCCATAATTCCGGCCAACAGGAACCATTTCAGCCCCATGATGAAAAGTGCCGCAATGGCGAATCCGACTACTCCCCAGAGAATCGGACGATTGACGAGAACGCCCGAAATCAGAGAACGAACCGAAACGTTCTCCTGTTCGATCCACGTAATTCTCGTCGAGAGACCGAGTTGCCTTATCGCCTCAACGACTCTTTCCTGAACAACCCTGTGATCGAGAGGGCTCGAATCCTCCGGGCATCCTATCCCGAGAAACAGTGTACTATCGGCCGGTGAGAGCGTCACATGGTGGCATGTGAACGGTTCCCTGAGAAACGCGCTGATATAGCGGACGAGACCGTCACGTGAGAGCGAAATTTTTCCCAATTCCGTCTTGCGCCAAAAATAGTACATTCTATTCACCCCAGACTGAAAAGGCCGGCTCGAACACGAACCGGCCTCGTTTCGTAGGAATCTCCAGCCCTCGATCAATACTGATCGATCTCGGGTGAAACCGGGCCGCTTGACGGTTCCTGTTCTTCGACGATTTCCTTTTCAAGAGGCTTCTGGGGTGGTATCTCGGGTTTCTTCCCTTCGAAAAAGACACCCTGGACGTTGATATTGACGGCCTTGACGGAATACCCGGTATACTGCTCGAGATTACTCTTGACGGATTCCTGAACATCCCACGCGACATCGGGAATCCTGAGGCCGTACTTCACTAAAACGTACACATCCACCGTAATGACAGGGGGTTTCCCTTCTTCGACCGCAACGCGGATCCCATCGCTTGCTTTCCTGCCGATCCCGAGCTTCGAGGCGATGCCGGGATTTGCGGGCTGAACTCCGGGGACGGTCTGAAGAGTCTTCTTGGCAAGTTCGACGATGACATCTTCAGCAATGTGAACCGTACCCTGAATGGATCCGCCGGATACCGGCGTCGATTCCATTTCCGACTCGGTCTCGATCACGTTCGCCTGTTCGGCTTCTTCTTTGACCACACCCTGTTCTTCGCGGCTTTCATTGTACTCGTCCATTGTTGAGCCTCCCTTCAGCTATTTATCCTTGGGCTGTTCGAATTCACCACCGCAACCGGGACATTGAAGTGTTTCGTCTTTCGTGTATTCGTCGGGCTGGTAATAGAAGACATGTCCGCACGAGGGGCACGTAACGGAAACGTACGTTTCGTCGAATTCGTCTTCATCGCTGTCGTCCTCATCGTCGTCAGAGCAGGTGCATTCCCCGGTTTCGTCGCAAAGGGCGTCGCGAAGCTCCGAAACGTCTTCGTCGAGCGCGTCGAGATCGTCGGAAAGGCCGTCGATCATATCCTGCTGTTCCTCCAGGGTTTCGGCATGCTCGTCGAGTTCGAGCGCGGCCTCATTCAGCGCGTCGGCAACCGCGAGGAAAACACGCTTCGTCGCGTCGTCCTTGAGATCGACGCCGTCGAGAAGTCCTTTCAGATAGGCAACCTTTTCTTTCGTGCTCATTATTATAATCCCCAGCCCTTCAGTTATTTCTTCGCCCGTTCGATATATGCGCCGGTGCGGGTATCGACGATGATCGCATCGCCAACGTTCACGAAAATGGGAACGGTGACGCTCAAACCGGTATTGCACGTCGCAGGCTTCCCGCCGCCCGAAACCGTGTCTCCCTTGTATCCGGGAGGCGTATCGGTGACGACGAGCTCGACGCTTTTAGGAAGCTCAATCCCCATGATTTTCCCTTCGTAGACTTCGACCTGGACTTCGAGGTTCTCGGAAAGATAATACACGATATCCCCGAGAACGTCTTCCGGTATTTCCATCTGATCGTACGACGCAAGATCCATGAAAATGAATCTATCGCCTTCCCTGTAGAGATACTGAGCGGGCTTTTCGTCGAACATGACCCGCTCGAAACGCTCCCCCGAGCGAAACGTATTCTCGACAATCGATCCGTTCTCAAGATGCTTGAGCTTGGTGCGAATGACGGCCCCGCCCCGCCCCATCTTGTGGTGCTGATAATCCACGATCTCCCAGATGCCGTCCTGCCACTTGACCTTCAAACCGATGTAGAAATCCGTCGTATCAACTACCTGCCCCATACCCGAAGCCTCCTGACTCTTGAAACGCAACGTTCACGATATCCGGATAAGGATATATCAAAACCGGCGCGGACGCAAAGCAAAAGCGGGGGAATTCCGAAATTCCCCCCGCTTCGTCCGCATTCATTCGCGCTATTTGATGACTGTCTTCTCAACCGTTACGTCAGGTGTATGCAGAATATACGGCACCACGATCATCGCGAGTTCCGACTTGACATTCTTCGATGTCTTCGCCGTAAAGAACTGGCCCAGAAGCGGGATATCGCTCAGGACGGGGACTTTCGACACTTCTTTCGTCTTCTGATCCTTGAAGAGCCCTCCGACGACGAACGGCTCTCCATCACGGACCCGGACCATCGTATCGACTTCCCTGTTTGTCGTCTGGGGGAATTCTTCCTTGTTCGCTCCGACATATGTTCCGATGATTTCACCAGTAGATATCTTGAGTTTCACGGTCACGATGCCGTCGCGTCCGATCGTCGGCTGGAACTCGAGCTTCGGACCGACCTCCTTTTCGCTCCAGGTCGGGTTGCCCGCCTGGTCGCGCTGGGATACGTACGGATAGTTCTCGGTCAGCTTGATCGTCGCCTTCTGGCCGTCGAGCGTGATCACGGAGGGATCGGCGATCACCTTCCCCTTGTTGTCGTTGATGAGGGCGACGATTCCGGCGTCCAGCATCTTGAGCGTTCCCGACGCGACATTCTTCATATCCGTGATGATCGTTCCGGGACGTTTTTCGTCCTTCACGTACGAATCCTTGTCGCTGATGTAGCTGCTGCCGATATTGATCCCGCTCTTGCTGTAGCTCAGCCACCAGTGATTGTAGACGGCGTCGAGCATCGTTTCGAAATCCTTTTTGGCGGTATCGTTGATCTCGACGATCCGGGCCTGGAGCATCACTTGGCGCCCCGGGTGGTCGAGACGCTGCAGAAGGGAATCGATTTCATCGAGCTGGTCGATTCGTCCGGTCACGTAGAGCGTTTTGAGACGGTCGTCGGCAATGACCTTCGTGACGCCCGTCAATCCCTGGATGATGCCGCCGAGCTGTTTCAGATCGGCGTACGCGATATGGTACGATCGCGTCCCCTGCTTCCCGACAACCTTCGAAATGCTGTCGGCAGTCCCGACGATAATCGTTTTTCCCATAATGGCGTACGTGACGTCGTACATCTTCATAATGTAGGAAAAAGCCTGATTCAAGGGGACCTGATTCAGCGACATCGTCACGAGAACGTTCGGAACGGACGGATCGGAAATGACGTTCATGCCGATGTACTTTCCGAACATCCGAAAGACATCCCGAAGTTCGACGTCCCGGAGGTCGAGCGTGATCGGAATCGTTTTCGTAAACGGGTCGCCCGTATCGACCTTCGGGACGGGACGCACCGTCAGCTGTTCCTGTCCCGCAAGGCGCGCCGACTGATCCGCGGTGACGAGCATGATGACGTACTGGTTCGCGGGCGCCGTTCCCCGAATTTCCCGGATCTTCATGTCCTGCATCACGTC
>CALFXN010000472.1 GCA_937957815.1 uncultured Synergistales bacterium | reverse complement strand
ACTCGCGCGGCAGCTCTACCGGCAGTTCCGGCGGCGCGTCGCCGAAGGACTCCTCGCCGGGGGGACGAAGATTCCTTCGACGCGCCGACTCGCCGAACAGCTCGGCGTATCGCGCAACGTCGTCCTCGACGCGTACGACCAGCTTCTCTCGGAAGGCTACCTCGAGGCGCGCCCGGGGTCGGGAACGTACGTCTCCGCGGGCGCCTGTTTCCGGGCGCAGTCGCGCCGGAACGTGACGACGATGTCTTCGTTGCCGTCCGTTCCGCGGACAACACCGGGACTGATCGATTTTCGTACGGGCGTTCCGAAGCTTTCGGCGCTTCCGGTCCGGGAGTTGTCGGCGGCCTTCCGGTCTGTCTTCCGCGACGAACCCGCGCAGACCTTCGGCTACGGAGACCCCGCCGGGAACCCGGCGTTCCGGAGCGCCATCGCGGACTACCTGCGGCGCGCGAGGGACATCGAATGCAGTCCGGAGGACATCGTCGTCACGGTCGGCGCCGCGGAAGCCCTGACGCTCTGCGCGGTCGTCCTCGGGAAGAGGCGCGCGTCGGCCATCGTCGAGGATCCCCTCCACCTTCACTTCCGGCAGACGCTCGAGACGGCCGGGATGCGTCTCCTCCCAGTGCCAGTGGACGAGTCGGGGCTGCTCACCGGGCATCTTCCCGCAGGTGCCCGGGACGCGGCGTTCGTTTTCGTGACCCCGTCGCACCAGTTCCCGTTCGGGGGAACGCTCCCGATCCAGCGGCGCGTCGTCCTTGCGGGATACGCCGAGAAGACCGGATGCCTCATCGTCGAGGACGACTACGAGAGCGAATTCCGTTTCGAGGGATCGCCGGTGAGTTCGCTTCGGGAACTGTGTCCGGAACGGACCGTCTATATCGGTTCGTTCAGCAAGACGCTCGCCCCCGCATTCCGCACGGGGTATGCGGTCGTACCGCCGGAACTCGCCGGCGAGTTCCGCGACGCGAAGTACGCGCTCAACAACCATACGTCCGGGTGCGACCAGCCCGTTCTCGCGAGGCTGCTCGAGAGCGGCGTCCTCGAGCGGCATATCGCCGACATGAAGCGCATCTACCGAAAGAACCGTTCGGAACTTCTCGCGTCGCTCGAGGACTGTTTCCCAGGTTCGCACCGCGTCGCGACGGCATCCGCGGGACTCCACGCGGTCGTTCGTTTCCCCGGGTGCGCCTTCGACGCAGCGACTCTCGCCGCGCTCGAACGGGAAGGCGTTCGCGTCTATCCGGTCGAGGCGCACGCGATCCGGCCCGGGCGGTACCTCGAATACGTCATCATGGGATACGGCAACCTCGATCCGGGCCGCATCCGGGAGGGCGTCGCGAGACTCCGGCGCGTCATCGCCTGACAGTTGAATGTTAAAAACCATCGCATTCCAGCATATTCAATTTTTACTGAAAGATTCATATTTGGAGTGAAGTGGAATTCTCACGGGACATCTTCATGTATTGTCTCGTACCGCGAGAATATGATATGGTACGAAACGACGTTCCGGCGA
>CALFXN010000471.1 GCA_937957815.1 uncultured Synergistales bacterium | reverse complement strand
GCCGCGTTTCTCGAGGGAACGGACGCATGGAACGACGCGGTGTTCGTCGTCGGCGGAGGGTTCGTGCAGAAATGGCTCGAATTCAACGGCGATTTCGGGCGTTCCGCAGTGATGGAAAAGAATAAAGGCAAGAGTATGGCCGAGCAATGCTCGTCGTTCGTCTCCTCTTTCGTCGCCCCGGATGATTCCGATGCGCAACGCAGGCTCGAAGAACTTTTTGCGGGGAAAATTCCGACCCAACAGGATCTGAAAGAAGCGGCCGATGGCGAATGTCACCGCGTGCTGGAGGTTTCCGGAGCGTCGGACGGGGAACGAACCGAATCCGTTGTTCCGGAAACGGAACCGGCTGATGGTATCGATCGCGATATTCATGAACCGGAACTCCTTCCTTATAGCGAGACGCCGCATGGCAGTGCCGACGCGAATCGTCCGTCGGAAAACGTTCTCCAGCCGCCGGATGCTCCTCATCTCATGGCTCTTTCCGTTGCTGGCGTTGACGGGAACATCGGTGCGAGAGATGAAGCCGCTTCATCTTCGGAATCATATCTCGACGCGGCGGAGCGGGGAAACGCGGAAGCGCAGTTCCGTCTCGGCTGGATGTATGCGCATGCCGACGATACCGGACGAAACGACGCGTTGGCCGTCGAATGGTACCGGAAAGCCGCGGATCAGGGGCATGCCGATGCCCAGTTCGTGCTCGGGTGGATGTATGTCAACGGGCGAGGTGTGCCTCAGGACGACAGACTGGCGCTCGAGTGGTACAGGAAGGCCGTGGATCGAGGGCAGGCAAACGCGCAGTACAACCTCGGGTGGATGTATGAAAACGGGCGCGCGGTTCGTCAGAACTACGCGAAAGCGTATAGGCTCTATTTCAGGGCGTCCCTCCATGGGGTCGCCGAAGCGGAAGACGCGATGCTCGGGCTCAGGAAAAAAGGATGGCTCCAGAAGGCGAAGGTCTCGGAAGAGGAGGCCGGACGCATCGAAAGGGAAGAGTGCGGCGGGAAGAGCGAGCGTGGCTCTTTTTCGTAAGGTGTGTCCCGTATGCCGAACACGTTTTTTCTTCTCCTGGAACGCCTGCGATTCTTGACACCGACAGCAAAGGCGTGTAATGTATCACAGTCGTCGGAACGCGCCTGTAGCTCAGCGGATAGAGTATTGGCCTCCGGAGCCAAGGGTCTGGAGTTCGAATCTCCACAGGCGCGCCATTCGTTTTTTTGAGGTCGAAGACGCCTAAGGTGTCCTCGACCTTTTCTTTTTTGAGAAGAGAGATGCATGAGCCGAAGCTTTCTGACGATGGAAGGAGTGTGCTGCGAATGCTTCGCGATGCGCAATGCATAGCCGAAAAAAAAGACAATAAGAATGGCGTTACACGCCTTCGCATCGATCCGTGTTTGTTCCATCCGGCGGGAGGCGGCCAACCCGGAGATACCGGGAGTCTTGTCGTCGACGGCCAAACGATCTCCGTTATCGACACGCTCAAGGACGAAAGCGGCATCTGGCTCGTCGTCGATGGGGACCTGAGAGGCAAGATCGAAGGGACATCGCTGAAGTACGAGATCGATGAGAAACGTCACAGGCTTCTCGCGAGAATGCACAGCGGAGAACACGTGCTTTCCCGTGTTCTCGAGAAGAAGCATCCCGGACTGGGCATCTACAAGGTGAATGTCGGCACGGAGGAGACTTCCGTCTACATACGATATGACGGACTCCTCGATTGGGACGTGTTTTTCGGAGCAGAAGAGGAAGCGAACGCCATCGTTGCGCAGAATCTTCAGGTTCGCGTCGAAGAACATACGCCGGAAACGGCGCGTTGTCTCCCCAATCTGAAGATCAACTGGGAACGGGTCGGCGAACGGACCGTACGTGTTGTCCGAATGGGCGACTTCGATACGATCGCGTGCTCCGGGAGCCATGTCGCACAAACCGGAGATATCGGAGAGATCTTTATCACCGGGTTCAACGGAAGCGCGCCCGAGTGGGTCTTCCGCTTTACCGTCGAAGGAAGAGAACGCTCGAAATCTTATCTCCGGCACATGCGATCCCTTCTCCGGAGCGTCGGATGTTCGGTCGAGGAAATCGAGAACGTATTCCTTCACGCCCAGGAGGAAAAACGTGAACTCCAGAAGACGATCGGACATATGACCCCGCTCGTCCGGTTGGAATGGAACCGTGCGGAAGAAGGAAGCACAAAATTTCATTTTATCGCGACGCCCGGCATTCCCCGTGAAGTCGTGTCCCAGGCGGTGCGGAGGGCAATCCGCGAAAATCCCGAAGGGATCTATCTCGCTCTGCTGCCGGAAGGCGAAGGCGGGCGGGCGGGTTTCATTCTGGCGCGAGGGACGCTCGCCCGCGTCAATCTGCAGGACTTCGTCAGAAACGCACAACCTCTCGGAGTTCGCGGTGGGGGCAAACCGGACTGGATCAGCGGTATAGCGACGGTTGCCGACCCCGGAGTATGGGAGAGAACCTATCGGGAATACGCAGCGAAAGCGTGAATGGTTTTCCCGTTCACGCTTTCGCGCATTAATCTTTCATCAGCTCAGGAGGCTTCATCCCGGACTCAATGTAGAATCTGGCAGCTCCGGGATGAACCGGGACGGAGATTCCTCTGAGCGCGTTCTTCAAAGAGAGCAGCTTCGCTTTTTCGTGAACTTTGTACAGTTCGTCTGCGTGGGTCCAGAGAGTTTTTGTGACGCTGTAGACGACCGAGTCGGGCAGTTTCGCGTCACAGACGAGAAGGGCCAGTACCGCAGGAGTGGCGACATCCCGAAGCATTCCGCGGTACGTTCCCGCCGGGATGACGCTCTTTACGAAAAAAGGGTATTTTTCGGTAAGTGCGGTCATGAATGCGTCATTAAAGGAAACCATGTCGATTTCCGTCATCTGGGCAAGATCAAGGACCGAAGATGTCGGATAGCCCGCGACGACGAATCCGACATCAATCTGGGCATCCTTGAATCGCTGTGTCGTTGTGTTGAAATCGAGAAATTCAGCTTTCAGATCGGCGAACTTCAATCCCGCGATATCGAGAATCGCCGACACGTCTCCCTGGACGCCCGATCCGGGAGCGCCGACCGAGACTCGCTTTCCACGGATATCCGCTATGTCTCTCACGCCGCTGTTCTTGCGCGTGAAGCAATGGACATGCTCGGGATAGAGGGAAGCGACAACCCGGATATTGCCGTGCGCTTCTCTGAAAGGTTTCATCCCCTTCGCCCCCCAGTAGGCGATATCGTTTTGTGCGAACGCCATCTCGACCTGGTGCGCTCCGATCAGATTGATGTTCGCGACAGAGGCATTCCCCGTTTCGACTGTAACCTGAATATCTTCGAGGTAGCGGTTCAGAATCTCGGCAATTCCGCGACCCAGAGGATAATACGTTCCACCGGTGCCGCCTGTCGCGATCGAAAGGAACGTCTTGGCCTCCGATGTCTTCGCGAAGAAGGCGAAAAAAAGAAGCATCGCGAGTACCGGTGCGTATTTCTTCATGGAAAATTCCTCCTTGCCCACATGTCGTCTGACTTTTTCTGCCGGGATTCCGGAAAAAAACTGCCGGGATTGTCCCGAATGACGAAAAAGAGTATAGGACTTCAGGATGAGTGCTTCAAGCTGAAAGGATACTGCTGAGTCTCCACAAACGATATTGCATTTTCGGTTTATAAACATCTTTTTATTGATAATGCGTTATAATATCACAAGAGGGGAGAGTGGGCGCGTCGTGATCTGGAAACGGATTTTTACGTCCCAGGCGGTTGAAGAACGACAGGGGGGCGACGAAATGACCGATGCCGGCGAGACAGAAAACGTCGGCGAGGAAGGGCAGCGGGAGAGACTTCGAAACGAGGGGAAGCCTTCGCCTGTTCTTGAACTGACGGTTCGTGTCCGCCTCGACGATGAGAATCAGGTTGGGCGCGCCGCTCTTCTGCTGGCGGCCACGACGACGGAAGAATCCGAAAACCGCTTTCGGCGGGATCTTGCGCAGTGCAACTGGAAATCGGTCGCGACCGAAGTTGGCGGACTCGCGGGAGATCTTCCCCAGAAGATAACGAGAGCCCTGGTCGGAGCCTCCCTGAATGCGGGCGTCGTCGAGAAGAAGCGCGGAGAAATGCATGCGCTCATGCATGCTGCCGTCGAGGCTCTCGACGGCTTTCTGGCCGTCGGCATGCTCGAAGCGAGTGTGGGGGCTAAAATAGCGATTGTCCGCAATTCGCGGTGGATTGCGGTTGCGGTTATGGGCGATACGGCGTATCATGCTGTGGCTCATCATGAAAGATGCGGGCTGGGAGTTATGCACATCTGACGGATTGTTTTCCATGACGGAATGTGGTAAATTCCCAATTTGTCCGATTATGTTTTATAACGCTGCGGAGGTGTAAAGGTATGAAAAAGGATATCCATCCCGATTATGTAGCCTGCAAGGTTTTTTGTGCCTGCGGCAACAGTTTTGAAACCCGTTCCACCAAAAAGGAAATACGGGTCGGCGTATGTTCCGCCTGTCATCCTTTCTTTACTGGAAGAAAGGGATCGAAAGTCGTTCTCGAAGCGGGACGCCTCGAGAAATTCCAGAAAAAGTACGAAGGAATCAATTA
>CALFXN010000470.1 GCA_937957815.1 uncultured Synergistales bacterium | reverse complement strand
CGTGTGCGACGTGACCGTTCCGGGACTTGTATCGCTGATGGTCGGGAGAAGCGTCGAGAACGGATCGTCGGTCGGGGAGCCCGATACCTTGGGAGCGCCCCTGCTCGAGATCCGGGATCTCCGCGTGACGCGCTCTTCCCCACCGGTGTCGTTCTCGGTCCGGGAGGGGGAGATTCTCGGAATCGCCGGCCTCGTGGGATCCGGGCGGACGGAAACCCTCCGCGCGATCTTCGGAGCGGATCCGAAGGTCTCCGGAAGCATCCTCCTGAACGGAGACGAAGTTTCCGTCGCGTCTCCCGTCGACGCCGTCACGGCGGGAATCTGTCTCCTGACGGAAGACCGCAAGGGTCAGGGGCTCATTCTCGACATGCCCTGCGCCGCGAACATCACGATCACGAATCTCGGAGCGGTTTCCGAACGGGGATTCCTCGACGTCGCGAAGGAGAAAATCGAGGCCGCGAGGTTAGTCCGCGATCTCGAAATCCGGACCCCCTCCGTAGAACGATGCGTACGATACCTTTCCGGAGGGACGCAACAGAAGGTCGTCCTCGCGAAGTGGCTCTTCAGGAACGCGAGGGTCCTGATGCTCGACGAACCGACGCGCGGGGTCGACGTCGGCGCGAAGTACGAGCTGTACAGACTCCTCCGGATTCTCGCGCGCGAACGGAAGGGGATCGTCGTCGTCTCGTCCGATCTGCCGGAACTCGTGGAACTGTGCCACCGGATCGTCGTCTTTTCCGACGGACGAATCACGGGGAGCTTCGAGCGGAGCGGGTTCGACCAGGAAGCGATTCTATCGAAGGCATACGAAGCCTATATTACCGGCGTGTAATCCGAGAGGAGAGGACGGACATGGGACATTCCGGAATTACGGGGGGGCGCGTCGAACACGGGAGGAGAGAGACCGGAACGGTCGTCCTCGGGTTCTTCATGCGGGAGGCCGGGATCGGGGCCGCCCTGCTGCTTCTCTGCGTCCTCTTCGCGGTCTTCGTCCCGCAGTTCGCCACCCGGATCAACGTCTCGAACATCCTGACGCAGATCAGCATCAACACGGCGATTTCGGTCGGCATGACCTTCGTGATCCTTCTCGGAGGAATCGATCTTTCAGTCGGTTCGGTCATCTCGTTCTGCTCGATAGCGGGAGGGCTCATTCTCGCGAAGGGAAGCGTCATCGGAACGCCTTCCGCGATCGCGTGCGCCGTTGCCGCGTCGATCGCCGCGGGACTCGCGTGCGGCCTCTTCAACGGATGGGTGTCCGTCCGGTGGAACATCCACCCCTTCATCGTCACGCTCGGGATGCTCAACATCGCCCGGGGGGCCGCGCTCCAGATCTCCGGAAGCCGGACCCTCTTCTCGTTCCCGGCGGCGTTCAACCAGTTCGGCAGCCAGACGATGTTCGGCCTTCCGATCATATTCATCATCGCCGCCGCTCTCGTCGCAATGGGGCACATCGTCCTTTCACGGACGGTCTTCGGCCGTCTGATCTACGCAATCGGCAACAACGAGGAGTCCGTCCGTCTCTCGGGACACAACACGCGGTTCTACAAGGTCGCCGCGTTCGTCCTCTGCGGGGCGATGGTCGGGATCGCCGCGATCCTCTACATGCTCCGCCTCAATATCGCATCCCCGATCCTCGGCGTCGGGTTCGAACTGAACGCGATCGCGGCCGTCGTCATCGGCGGAACGAGCATGAGCGGCGGAAAGGGATCGATGATCGGAACATTCTTCGGCGCCTGCATCATGGGCGTCCTGAACAACGGACTGCTCCTTCTGGGAATGGGCGACTTCGCCCGGCAGATCGTCACCGGCTTCGTCATCGTCATCGCCGTCATTCTGGATACATACAGAAACAAGCTCTCTCTGGCGCTCGCCAGGAAGCCCGACGCCGAATAACGGAGAGATGGAGGTCCTCAGCGGACATCCATCTCCATGCATCCCTCCGGGCAGACGCCCGCACAGAGGCCGCAGCCGTCGCAGGCGTTCGCGTCCACGCGGGGAAAGCCTCCCGGACTCCAGATGATCGCCTGATATCCCGCGTCGCGGCAACTCACGGAACACGCACCGCACCGAACGCACCGGTCTTCCCGGCACGCTGCGACGGATCGGGTCGTCCGCGAAAGCGCCGAATGCTGCACGATATGCGGCAGCGCCCTTCCGACGAGGTCCGCCGGAGACGCGAGCCCCCTGGTCCCGAGATACGCGAGGAGCCCCTCGCAGAGGTCGCGGACGATGCCGTACCCGCGCTCCATGACGGCCGAGCACACCTGGAGGCTCGACGCCCCCGCCAGGAGAAACTCCGCCGCGTCGTGCCAGTCGTAGATTCCCCCCATCCCGGATACGGGAATATTCTGCGACGCAGCGAGCGCGACGCAGCGCAACGCGACGGGCTTCAGTGCCCGGCCCGAAAGGCCGCAGAACGCGCTCTCCCCAGCTACCGACGGTACCGGGCGCCATGTCTCGAGGTCGATCCCACTCAGCGAATTCAGCGTATGGATGAGCGCGACAGCATCGGCTCCCGCCTCTCGGGCCGCGCGCGTTCCCGCCTCTATGTCGCTGAACGCCGGGAGTTTCACGACGACCGGCAGACTCGACGATTCCCGGACCCACCCCACGACTTTCCGGATCGCGTCCGGCCTCGTTCCGATGGCGAACTCCCCTCCATCCTCCGCCCCGCCGTGAGGACAGGAGAGGTTCAGTTCGAGCCAGCAGGCTCCGGCATCCTCGCATTGCGCCGCGACGTCCCGCCACTGGCGTTCGTCCGGCGTCCCCCCGTAGAGAAGACTCGCACCGATCGCCCGGTCGGGATACTCCCGCCTGAGGGCGGCCACATCGGCAAGCCAGTCCGCCGTCGGCTGCATCGACGCGAGCTCCATATTCGTGAACCCGAGAATCCGCCTGCCGTCGCGAACCGACCTGATGCGCGGCGACACATTCGTTCGCGCCGGATGCTCCATCTGCGTCAGTGTCTTGATGACGGCGCCGGCCCAACCCGCGTCGAAGGCCCGCGCGATCATCTCCCGGCTTCTAGCCGGCGGAGCCGACGAAAGCAGAAACGGGTTCCTGAGCGTCACTCCGCAAAACGTCGTCCGCAACGTTGCGTTCATAGACCATAGCCTCCCGAATTTCATTTCTATCCGGCAAATCTCTTTATTCCGGATTCGATGCAAATAGCATAGCAGAAAGTGCGATATCCATTTCCCGGGCTCAACGGAGGGTCGTCGTTGTACAATCGAAAACGGCTGGATTCAAAAGAAACGGTCAGTGTTCGTCAGTCCTTTGAAGCGCATTCATCCTCACATCCGGAGGTCAGCCGCCCCGGGGACGGCAACCGCGCGGTGCGCAAGGAAATCGACAGGAAACATACCGCGCAGGCGTCTCCGAGAGCGAAAACCGTCAAGCTCACGGATCTCGTCGACAACTGCGGGGATATCTGCCGCAACGACCCGAAGTTCGGGCGCGTCTTCATCCGGGAGATGGCGCTTCTTCTGGAAATTCTTCACGAGGGGGATTCCCGCCTCTACGCCATGGCGGAGAAAAAGATGCGTTCGTGCGAGGCGCTGCTCGCGAAAGAGGCGGCTGCGGAGACCGACGACGAAGACGACGAACAGGAACTGTTGCGCCTTCTGTCCCGGAGAATCTCCCCGGGACGGCGCGGCATCAAGCTCTTCACGGGAGCCTTCGCGGCCCGGAATATCCAGGAACCTCTTCTCTCGATCGACGTCGAATCGCTCGCGAGCGCGGCCTTCACGTCGGACGCGTTTTCCGCGCCCGTCTTCGGCGTTCGCCGCAAAGGGGTCGTCACGGACTACCTCGCCCGGGAGGATATCGGAGGAAGCGACGCGCCGCCGGATTCGCGACCGCGTCAGCCGCGAAGAGCGCGTCCGTCGACCTCGAATCCCTGCGCAACGACCTCGCCCACGGCCAGGATATCTCACGGCACGACTGGCCCCCGATCGTCCGGCTCGCGAGACGCGTGGAACAGGTTTTCGGCGGGTAGCTCGGGACGTCGTACTGGCCGCCTCACGCCTCCCCGTTCTTCGAGAGAAGGTAATGAGGACGACGGAAAGGACCACGACAGCCGCAGCGGCGATCATCGGCGCGGTCAGCTGCTCGTCTGCGAACGCCCACCCGAGGACAACTGCGACGACCGGGTTGACGAACCCGTGAGTGGCGACGCGAGACGCCGGCTCCACGCGAAGCAGCCAGGCGAATGCCGAGAACGCGATCAGGGAGCCGAACGTAATGAGGTATCCGAGTGCGAGCCATGACCGGACGCTGACCATTTGTGCCGAAAAACGGCCCCATTCCCCGAAGAGAAGGCTCAATGCCAGCATCAGGATTCCGACCGCGATCATCTGCATCGCGATCCCGAGCGACGGAGATCGGGAAATCCGGATCCTGCGCGACAGCAGCGACCCGAAGACCCACCCGAGGCTGCTCATGAAGACGACGATCATTCCGGTTCTGTACCCCGGAATGGCTTCGAAGCTCACGGCTCCTTGCCCGAACGCGAGATAGAACGTCCCGGCGAAGCCGAGCGTCAATCCGATCCATTCGAGGAGGTTCGGCCGCACCGCCCGGAAGAACAGCCAGTCCATCACGAAGAACCAGAGCGGTTCGACCGAGAGAATCAGCGACGTGACGCCGGAAGGGACAATCTGCTGCGTCCACATCGCTCCGCCGTACCCGAGAAGAATCATGACGAATCCGAGCTTCGCCGTGTCGCGTCATGCTGTCCCGTATGACCTTCATCCCCCGCAGGTGCTATACTTTCCCCGGTGAAAATCAGGGAAACCGGCGTTCGGTCGCGGGGAGATGATTCCATCAACATCCTGTTCATCGACGGTTCAATACGACCGCCT
>CALFXN010000469.1 GCA_937957815.1 uncultured Synergistales bacterium | reverse complement strand
CCCTCGACGGAAACGATCCTCACGCCGAAATGCGCCGGAATCCTCGGATGGGGAACGGTCATGAAAAACGGCGACGCGGCGAGCGTCCTCGGAATTCCCGTCCGGGCCGTGCCCGCCTACAACATCGTCCACAGGCGCGATACCGGACAGCCCTTCCACCCGAAGGGCGAGGGAAACGGCTACGTTCTGACCTTCGGCGACACGACCGTCTACATCGCCGGAGATACCGAGAACACTCCGGAGATGAAGGCGCTTTCGGGAATCACGGTCGCCTTCCTGCCGATGAACCTGCCGTACACGATGTCGCCCGAGATGGTCGCGGACGCCGCGCTCGCCTTCCGCCCGAAGATCCTCTATCCGTACCACTACGGACAGACCGACACGGGGAGGCTCGAAGCCCTTCTGAAGGGCAGCGGCATCGAAGTGAGAATTCGGAAGATGGAGTGATCCCGCCGTCCTAGGCTGTCGCGTCCTCCGTCATCCTGTCGATGTCGCCGAGGATGTGGAGCAGATAGAGCAGGGCGCCGCCGTTCGCGGCGAGGACGGGACCGACGACCGGCCCGGGGACGATCCCGGGGAGGAGCATCGACGCGCCGAACGCGATCGAGAGGAGATTCATCGCGATCTGCGTCGTCCGGAGCCTCGAGAGGATCGGCGGCAGGCTCCCGCCCGGACGCTTCGGACCCGTGAGCGCGGGGAGGACGATCTTTCCGAGCGCGAGCGCCCCGCCCGCCACGTTGAGCACGCCGACGAGGACTGTCAGGAACGGCGCGAGAACCTCCGGGACGATGCACGAGACGATGCCCGGGCCCGCCAGGATGAGCCCGAGCGCCACCATAAGCCGCGTCCGCGGATAGGCGCCGACGGGCGTACTCCCGGACGCGAGCATCTGGACGGAGAAGATCACGACGAGAAGCCCGAGCTGCGCGCTTCCCGAAAACGGCAGGATGCCGAAGTTCACGGGGATCAGGAGCACTCCGAGAAGCACCATGAAGACGGCCGTCAGCAGCAGCAGGGCGCGGTCGGGCGGAAGCGGGACGCCGCCCGGGGCGTCGTCGCCGGCGACTTGGGGGTACTTTCGGGCGATCGACGCGAGAATCGACGCGAGGAAGAAAACCGACGCGCCGAACGCGATCGCGACGAGGGCCGTCGTTCGCGTCGTCAGAAGCGACGGGGTCCGGACGAGAAGCCCCGTCAGGATCGACAGGGTATAGACGGCCCCGCAGGCCGCCGCGAGGCGCCGGAAGATTCCGCCGTAGGCCATCCATGCGCGGAGCCGGCTTTCCGAGAGGACCATCTGCGCGAGGAGCAGCGCTCCGCCGACGGAGAAGCAGCAGAAGAGCAGCACACGCGGAAGCGGCCCGAGGAGGCCCGGGACGAAGCACGTGACGATCCCCGCGGACGCGAGGAGCAGCCCTGCGCCCACGACCGGCGCCGTCCGGCGCGCGTCGCCGAAGGGCGTCTTCCCGAGCGTCACGGTCTGGAGCGCGAAGATGAACAGCAGAAGGCCGTACAGCCCCTCTTCGTAATACGGAAGCGCCCCCGTCGAGACCGGGAAGAGGAGCACTCCCGCGAGGGCCAGCGTCAGGCCGCCGATGAGAAGGATCACGACGTCGAGCGGCAGGTCTGAGAGGTCGAACGGGCGGAGTCGCCGCATGAACGTAGCGACTGTCTTTTCTGGAGAAACCGGTCCGGTCATTCGCATCGCCTCCGGGAAACGGAATGTACTCGATCTTTCCGAATCATGTCACTCGTTTCCCCGTTTGTCCAGCCGTCCCCGGCGCGTCCGAAAGAGGCGATCGCGATGGCTTCTTCGTGACAGAACCGCTTCCGCTGCCTATAATCCTTCCGGCGGAGAACAAAAGGACGGCGATCGACGGTGAACGGAAACGCGCAGCGGCTCAGGGGAATGCTTTTCGTCATGATGTCGAGCATGAGCTGGGGATTGAGCGGCATCCTTCAGGCCTTCGCCCCGGAAGGAGCGCATCCGCTCACGGTCGGCGCCGTTCGCGTCGTCTTCGCGGGCTTCTTCCTGGCGGGGTACATGTTCGTCACGGGCGCGCGAATCCGCGACGCCTTCCGCCGGACGCCCATCGTCTCGCTCCTCGTCACCGTGGCGGGCGTCATGGGCTACCAATTCGCCTTCTTCACCGCCATCAGGCTCACGGGCGTCTCGATCGGGTCGATGATCGCCATCGGGGCCTCCCCGATCGTCGCGGGCGTCCTCGGGGCGCTCTTCGAACGGGAGCCTCTGTCGGGACGATGGGCCGTCTCGACGCTCGTCGCGATCACCGGGTGCGTCCTCCTGCTCGGGGGCGGAGCGGCAGGAAGCCTGTCGGTCGACTGGACGGGCGCTGCGCTCGCGCTCCTCGCGGCGTTCTGCTACGCGTTCCTCGGGCTCGGGATGAAGCGGCTCGGCGCGCGCCTGAACACGACGGAAACCGCAGCCGTCACGACCGTCGCGTCGCTTGCGGTCGGCGTCCCCGTCATCATCGCGTTCGGACCGGCATGGATCTTCACGCCGCGCGGCTTCGCGGTCGCGTCGGCGCTCGGCGTCCTGACGGAAGCCCTGCCGATGTTCCTCTACGCGACCGGGCTCCGGATGGTCTACCTCAGCGACGCGTATGTCGTGTCGCTGAGCGAGCCCCTCACGGCGTGCGTCCTCTCGGCGCTCCTCCTCGGCGAGCGGCTGACGCCCGTATCCCTCGCGGGAGCGGCCCTCATCCTGTGCGGCGTCGTCATCATCGCGCCGTCGTCGGGGAGGGAAGCGCAGGTCTTATGACCTTCCGTTCGCGGACGTCGATGGGCGCCGCCGCGATGAATCGTCCCTTGACGAATCAGTCGTTTCGTGGTTGAATGTCCCCAATTCGTAAAAGAGGTGCGTGCATTATGGATACATTCGGCGTCGCCCGAACCACTCAACTGTCCCAGATGGTGTTCTCCTATTATTACGCGAGCGTGGGACCTGGTCCGGGGGCCGACGCGTAAACGTCGTGCGCCTGCGAGGGCCGGGATCCCGAAAGAGGGATTCCGGCCCTCTTTTTTTATGCGTTTGCGCCGCAGGATTTCGAAAAAAATCGGAAGGAAAGGGAGGGAACGATCGTGGAGAAGCAGCTCGAAGCATTGAAGAACGTCGTCACGCGGGTATGGAGGAACAACGCCGTCTATCGCGGCAAGATGGAGGCCGCGGGGATATACCCGGGCGACATCGTCTCCCTCGAAGACTTCCGGAGGCTCCCGTTCACCGTGAAGCAGGACCTCCGCGACAGCTACCCGCTCGGGATGTGCTGCGCGTCCCGCGACGACGTCGTTCGAATTCACGCGTCGTCCGGAACGACCGGGAAGCCGACGATCGTCCCCTACACGAAGGGCGATCTCGACGTCTGGTCGGAGTGCATGGCCGAATGCCTCGCGACGGCGGGCGTCACGAGGGACGACGTCTTCCAGGTCATCCTGGGTTACGGCCTCTTCACGGGGGCGCTCGGCTTCCACTACGGCGCGGAGCGCCTCGGCGCGACGGTCGTCCCGACGGGGGGCGGCTTCACGGAGCGCCAGCTCCTTCTCATGGAGGACATGGGGACGACCGCGTTCACGAGCACGCCGTCCTACGCGCTGCACCTGAGCGAAATCGTCGAGAGCCGGGGGCTGCGCGACCGCCTGCGGCTGCGCCTGGCGATCCTCGGCGGCGAGGCGTGGACGCCGGAGATGGGCGAGGTCATCGAGCGCCGCCTCGGCGTGACGGCCGTCAACTCCTACGGCCTGTCGGAGATCATGGGGCCGGGCGTCGCGATGGAGTGCCCGCACAAGACCGGGATGCACTTCAACGAAAGTTGTTTCTTCATGGAGATCCTGGGCGAGGACGACGCGCCCGTCCCGGACGGGGAGTGGGGCGAACTCGCGATCACGACGCTCGCGAAGGAGGCCTTCCCGCTGATCCGCTACCGGACGCGCGACCTGGCGTCCCTCACGGACGGGCCGTGCGCGTGCGGCCGCGCCGGCAAGCGCCTCGCGCGCGTGACGGGGCGCAACGACGACATGCTCATCATCCGGGGCGTCAACGTCTTCCCGTCGCAGGTCGAGGCGGCCCTCGCGAAGATCGGGGGACTCTCGCTGAACTACTGCCTCGAAGTGGCCGAGCGAGAGGGGATGAAGGAGCTGTCGGTGATCTGCGAGTCCGAACGGCTCCTGGACGACGACGGGACGGAAGCCCTGCGCGCGGACGCGGCCCGGAAGCTCCACGAGGCGCTCGCGATCCGCGTGGGGGTGCGCATCCTGCGGCCCGAAACGCTCGAACGCTCGTCGGGCAAGGCCGTTCGCGTCGTCAAGGTCGCGTAGCGCCGTTTTCCGCGGCGGCCGGGAATTTCCGAAGAATCCGTTTATAGAAAAGGGAGGGCTTTATGATGGAAGAGAGACAATGCATGCCTGCGTCCGAGAAAGAATGCACGAAACGGGAGCTTGACATGGAACGCGACTTCGAGGGCCTCTGCCTCGCGTACGGCGCCGTCCTGCGCTCGGAGCGGAAGCGGTAGACGTCGGGTGCGGGATAATTGCGGCGCCGATCCCCCGGGTCCGGCGCGCGTTTCCTTGACACCGCCGCGACGTGCGTGATATAAGGAAACCGCTGTGAAAGCGGGGATGCGACATGAACGGAAGAACCGGTGCATCTGACAGCGCAGTGGCGTATTACGCCGGTGTGGAACCCGACCTGGGGGCCGACGCCGGATAGTGTGGCGCGAGTCCGGGCCGGGTTCCCGAAGTGCGGGAGTCCGGCCCTTTTTGATGCTTTTCATTCACTGGAGGGAGACGACATGACGCAAAACGCAATGGAAATTCTGGAACAGCGCGGCTACATCGACTGGTGCAGCAACCGCGACGGCCTGGCGGCGCTGTACGGCTCGGAGATGGTGACGGCCTACGTCGGCTTCGACCCGACCGCCGACAGCCTTCACGTGGGACACCTGATCCCGCTGATGGGGCTCGCGTGGATGCAGCGCCTGGGGCACCGCCCCATCGCGATCGCGGGCGCCGGGACCGGCCTGATCGGCGATCCGTCGGGAAAGAGCAAGGAACGCAACCTGCTGACGCTCGAGAAGATGGCCGAAAACCTCGCGGCCGTCAAGCCGCAGCTCGCCCACTTCCTCGACTTCGACTGCGGGAAGAACTCCGCGCTGATGGTCAACAACTACGACTGGCTCGGGAAGCTCGGATTCATCGAGTTCCTGCGCGACACCGGAAAGCACTTTTCGGTGAACTACCTGATCTCGAAGGAATACGTCAGGTCGCGACTCGACGACCCCGAAAAGAGCATCTCGTTCACGGAGTTTTCCTACACGCTCCTGCAGGCCTTCGACTTCTGGCACCTCTACCGGACGTACGGCTGTCGCCTCCAGATGGGCGGCAACGACCAGCAGGGCAACATCGTCTCGGGCATCGAACTCATCCGGAAGAAGGAGAGCGTCGAGGCCTTCGGCGGCACGAACCCGCTCCTCCTCACCTCCGCGGGAACGAAGTTCGGAAAGACCGAAGGGGGCGCCGTGTGGCTCGACCCGGCAAAGACATCGCCCTACAAGTTCTACCAGTTCTGGATCAACACGGAAGACGCCGCGATCGGCAAGCTCCTGAAGTTCTTCACGTTCCTGCCGCTCGACGAGATCGCGGACATCGCCGCATCTCACGCCGCGGCTCCCGAGAAGCGCGAGGGGCAGAAGATCCTCGCGGCGGAGGTCACGAAGATAGTCCACGGCGAGAGGGCGCTCGCGACGGCGCGCAAGGCGAGCGACATCCTCTTCGGCGGGGACCTCGAACCGGCCGATCTCACGGAAGAGACGCTCGACGCGCTCGCGGAAGAGGTGCCGACCGGAAACGCCTCGGCGCTTCCCGCGCCGGTCGTCGACCTTCTCGTCGAAAGTGGCGCGACGGCGAGCAAGAGCGAGGCGCGGCGTCTCATCCGGGGCGGCGGCGTGTCGCTCAACGGACGGAAGATCGACGACGAATCCTTCCAGGCAACCGCCGGAGACCTGCTCGCGGGCAAACGGCTCTTCGTCCGGCTCGGAAAGAAACGGATCCACCTGATCCACCTCGCGTAGAGATTTCCTTCCGGTCGCTGTTTCGGCGACGAAGCCTCCGGCTCCGCCGCCTTTTTATTTTTCTTCTGTTCTCTATGTGTACCTTCCGGTATTTTCTGACTCGTTCTCGCTCCCGCGCTTTTTTCATGATACAATTTTATTAGTTTCATCCCGAACCCCGGAGGAATGGCGCGTGCATCCGTTTCGTTCCCTGTCGACGAAAACCGTTTTTTTCGCCGCCCTCACTTCTTTGCTCGTCATCATCGTCACCCTCGGAATCAGGGTACAGCGGGAGGGGGCCCGTCATCTGAAGGAGGCTCTCCTCCTTTCGCGCGCCGACGAAATGTCCCGCAATCTCACCGAAGCCCTTTTCGAGATCGCGTCCGAAAGGGCACGATGCGCGATATTCCTGAGGGCCGACGTTCCCGCATCGAAAGAGGACGCGACGTACCTTCGCGAGCGATTGAACCGGGTGAAGGAGATGCTGCGGGACTATCTCTCGGGCGTCGCCGGGGACTCCGAGGGAATCGCAGTGCTGTGGAAGTCGCTCGAGGCGATGACGCCGCAACTCGAAGTCCAGCTCGTACTCCCTGCCGAAGAGCGCGATCCGATCTTCGAGGAGTCGTGGTTCCGCAATACCGACCTTCTCACCGACAGAATCGGCCGTGAACTCGACCGCTTCGCCTTTCTCCCCGGCGACGGGACGGGGCGTTACGTTCCGCTCGCGCTTCTCAGGATCACGGCCGCGCGATTCCGCAACGACACGTCGCGCGTCGCGTCCCTGATGGGGCGGCTTCTCGCCGAGCGACGCCCCATGACTCCCAGGGAGAGGGAGACCGTCATCCAGGCTCACGATATGGAAGACCGTTTGTTCCGGAACCTGCGCTATCTCGCGGCCCGCTGCGCGATCGACGGACTCGACGGGGAGCTCGACGAGATCGACAGGCTCTACCTGCTGGAAAACCGGCGCCTGCAGGACGCGATCATGAAGTCTCCGCTCCTCGCGGGACTCTCGGAGGAGGTCTACGTGACGCAGACGACGTCCTCGCTCGGGGCGATCCGCCGGGTCGTCGAGAGCGTGGACGCCGTCGCTGGCTCCCACGTGCGGTCTCTTGTCGAAAAGGAGCGGCGGGCTCTCCTCCTGGCGCACGCGATGCTCGTCTCCCTCTTCGTCCTCGCGCTCGCAATCAGCGTTCTGCTGCTGCGCCGCGTGGCGACGCCGATGCGCCTCTTCGCGGCGACCATCGACCGTTTCCGGCTGCGTCAGCTCGACGAGCCCGTCCCTCCGTACCCGATCCGGGACGAATTCGGGATGCTTCTCGGAGAACTCGAGAAGTTCCGGCTCGCGCTGAAGGAACGCGAGGTGCTTCTCCGGTCGGTCCAGGATCAGGAGCAGTGGATCCGGCTCATCACGAACTCTCTTCCCGCCAGGATTTCCTACATCGACCGGAACTTGCGCTTCGGCTACGTCAACCGGACGTTCGAGGAACACTTCCGGGTCGCCGCCGAGGACGTCCTCGGCAGAACCGTGCGGGAGGTGCTTGGCGATTCGATCGCGGACATGCGCGCGCCTTGGCACGAATGCGCGCTTCTCGGCGAGGACGTTCGCTTCGAGGAGCAAAACGAGACGGACGCGAGCGAATCGTATTCCGACATCGTTTTCGTTCCGAGACACGACGAATCCGGCGCGGTCGTCGGGTTCTTTTCGCTCGCGCTCGACATCACGGTGCGAAAGCGGCTGGAGGCGAAGCTCCGGGAGATGGCCGACGTGGACGACCTCACCGGGACGCTGAACCGCCGCGCGCTCACCGAACGTGCGAACGTCGAGATCGAACGCTACCGGCGCACCGGGAAGGCGTTTGCCTTCCTGATAATGGACATCGACTTCTTCAAGCGGGTCAACGATACGTATGGCCACACGGCCGGGGACGAAGCCCTGCGAAGCCTCGCGGAAACGTGCAGGAAGACGATCCGCCCCTACGATATCCTCGGACGCTTCGGCGGAGAGGAATTCGTGATCCTGACGCCCGACGCGACGGAGACGGAGGGGCGGAGCCTTGCCGAACGGTTGCGTCTCGCGGTCGAACACACCCCGGTTCCGACGGCCGCGGGCGGAGAGATCCGCCTGACGGTCAGCGTCGGCTGCACGGTCGTCCGCCAGGACGATTCGCTGGACGACCTGCTGCGCCGGTCCGACTCGGCGCTCTACGAGAGCAAGAACACGGGGCGCAACAAAGTCAGCTTCGCGTGATGACGCGGACGAACCGATCATGAGAGCGCCCCCCCTGCGCGACGCGCGGGGGGCCGCTCTCATGATCGGAAGACGTCGTTTCCGCGCGAGTCGCGCCGGGCTACTTCTTCCCGCGGCGTACGAACCGCAGGAGCGCCGCGACCGCAGCGATCGCCGGAAGCGCGCCCGCCGGAACGGGCCCGGCCGAACACCCGCCCCCGCTGCCCTTCGAACCCGACGGGACAACCTCATGCGCGTACCCGAGGCCCGGCACGGAGAGCGTCATGCCGTCGTCGAACGCGATCGCGAGCGGCGACGTCCCCGGGTTGTGGGCGACGTAGACTTTGTCTCCGTTTTCATTGACGAAGCTCGCGGCGGACGTGTGATCTGCGTCGTTCTCCGCGTGGGTCGCCGCGCCGTGGGACAGGTGCGCGTCGATCCACCAGTAGACGGCCGCGCGCGACGCGTCCTGGAGGATGAGCGTCTCGTAGGTCGGCGCGGGGATCTCCCACTGCATCTTCCATGGGTCGAGCGGAATGGCTCCGCCCGCGCCCGGCGTGATGAGCGTCTTCGCGTCGGCCGCGTACGATTGCGTGCGGGACTGGATCATGAGCAGCTTGTCCCT
>CALFXN010000468.1 GCA_937957815.1 uncultured Synergistales bacterium | reverse complement strand
GAACTGGCCTTCGGCGACATCGAACCGGATATTCCCGAGCGGGGTCCTGACCCTCACGCCAAATCCCCACGAATCGTACAGATCGGACAAACTGTAGGAACCGTCGCTGCCCCAAGCATTTCCCGTATCATAGAAAAGCACGAGGTTGAACGTCTTGTCGACCGGGATTCTGAGCTCAACGTTCGCGAGGAACATCTCGTCGCCCTCGAACTGTCCTCCGTCATATCCCCGGAGGGTGGACGCCCCGCCGATCGAATACCGCCCGGCCGTCGGAAGCGATCCGGAGGAAAATCCCGCCTTGACCCGGGCCGCAAAGATAGCGGGATTGTCTTCCGCGATGAGGCTCGTCCCGCTGAAGTACTCGGATATTCCTTTTATCGGGACGTAATATCGTCCCTGAATCCAATATTTCGTGTACGTGTAGTCGCCTCCGAGGAAATCGAACGCCTGCTCGACACTGAGGTCGATAACGTCTCCCTTGGGATAGCTCAGATACTCGTCGAGATTGTTTCGAGTCAGCGTTCCCGTAACCGAGAAGGTCGTTCCGGAGTCGAGGTCATCGCTCGTCACACCCGTCTGGTACTTTCTGTCCGAGACCTCGATATCCTTCCATTCGAGCGTGACGAACCAACTGAGTTTCGAGTCGCGTCCGAACTTTTTCCCCGCTCCGACGAAGATTCCTTTTTTGTTCTCGTCGTACTCAAGCTGCTTGATACCTTTCTTGTAATAGCTCACGTCATCATAATACTGTTTATAAATGCCGGCCTTCCACGCGTACGTCTTATCGTCCATGAACGGCTGACTGTACGTAAGCCAGTATCGCTCGTTATCGCCCGTCTCAAATCCGAGATTGACGTTATGGCCAAGACCTCTCCAGTTCGTATCGGTGTAATCCAGACCTCCGGACCATCCGCTTTCCGACCCATGGCTCACGGAAACGCCGAAACGCCCCGTTTTCTTTTCCACGACGGTCAGGACGATATCCACTACCGACGGATCGCCTCCGGGCTCGAACCCGACGTTCACATCCTCGAAGTAGCCCATTCCCTGAAGCTTGTTGATGGAATGACGGAGACGCGTCGAGTTGAACAGGTCTCCCTTTTTGAACTTCAGCTCCCGCTGGATGACGTATGTCTTGGTCCGCTTGTTTCCCTGAATGAAGATATCGCCGACCTTCGGCTCCAGGATGGTGACGCTGATATTGCCGCCGTTGACCTGAACGTCCGCGATCTTGACCATCACGTACCCGTCCTTGCGATACTGTTCCTGGATCCGTTCGAGGTCATGACGGAAAAAGACCTGATTGAAGACGTTTCCCGGGAGGGTGAAGACGAGCTTCATGAGTTGTCCTGTCGTGTAGACGCTGTTTCCCTTGAATTCGATGCGCTCGACGACGGGGTTCTCCTTGACGACAAACGTCACCGCCGCACCGCCTGCAAGGGATTTCAGATCGACATCGACGAATGAGAAAAAGCCAAGTCCGTAGATCGCCTCGACATCCTTCTGCAGTTGTGTCCGGTCCAGGGGTTCCCCCACTTTCGTCCGCACCGCCGCGAGGACGTGCTCCGGAACGACGTGCTGCGTTCCTTCGACCGACACCGAGGAGACCAGCGTCTCGGCACATGCCGTTCCGAAAAGGGAACAGAAGATCACGATCATCAGGAAGGAACTCACGAAAAACGCCCTTCCGAATCCACCATTCGGGGATCTCTTCAATAGAAATCTCTCCTTCCAGAAGCCGGATTCACTTTCTCCGGGACGATTCCGGCGGAACATCGCTCCGGTCTATCCGGATCGCGGGTTCCGAATCACGCAACGCTCTCTGTCCCAGTTGCACCAATGTATAGATCTTTTCTCCGGTCATTCCGGAGCGCGGTTTCGAGGCGACATTCTCCTGTCCCTCAGCTACGCCTTCATTCGATTTCCCCACACCGTAACGTGCCTTCCGGATCCCGGAGGGCAGTTCTGCTTCAGCCACTTCCGCGTCCGTTCGCACGAACTGTTCTCTGGTCGTTCCGGCATTGGCTTCGCTCAGGCTCTTCCGGAGAGCTGCAAGAAGCGTCCGTTCGTCCGCGGTCACCCACTCGAGGACCGGAGCCACGCGGACCGCCGCCTTTGCGCGGTCCTGCACCTGAATCACCGAATTTGCCAAAGGCACAGCGGTCGCAAGAACAAACATCGCCGCCACGAAAACCGCCCGTACCGTCCGGGAAAGAGCCCTGCCTGAACGCCCGGCGGTATCCGGATCCTGTGCGATGGCCCACAGCTCTTCGCGCGCGGCATCCATTTCGGCCTTGGCACATTCTATTTCCATCAGAGCATTCTCCCACGATTTCGCCCGGCAGGCAAGCAAACACCGCTCGAGCCAGCGCATTACCCTCTGTATGCGTTTTTCCACGGGTATCACCCCGATACACGAGATTATGCATTTCTGCACTATCCGTTATCCCGGATTACACCCTTTTTGTGGTATCTTCGATTCCCAGCCACGCGCGGAGCCGGGCGACGGCATTCCGCCGCAGCCGGTATACGTGGCTGATATCCAGAGATTCTTCGCGGGCGACGTCACGAACCTCTTTTCCTTCGATCAGCAGTGCCCGAACGACTCCGGCCTCGCGATCCGGAAGATGTGTCATCGCCTCGGCGACGCTCAGAAGCGTATCCATCGCGTCCTCCGCTGGTTCATCCGAAATCTCGAGGAATTCGTCCTCTATCGGAATCGGGGCTCTGGCTTCCGATCTCTGAAGAAAATTGACCATCTGTCCCCGAATACGATAAAACGCGTACGTCGTGAAGCGGAATTTTCTCTCGGGATCGAAGTTGTCGACCGACTTCACAAGCGCAAGCATCCCCTCCTGTATCAGGTCGGCATGAGAGGAGGGGGACACCCGGAACTTGCGGGCAAGCCAGAATACAAGAGGCCGATACGCAACGATCAGCGCCTCTCTCGCTTCGGCATCGTCGTTTCCGCACCGTTTCCACAACGTCGCTTCTTCGGATGGGTCAAGAAAGGGGGAGGTTCCATCGACCGACACGTTGCCACCTTCTTTCGGGCAGACGGGCATTCGAAAAGCCGTGGCCTATTGTATCAGGAGCGACGAACCAGGAAAAGAGGGGCTACATCCGGATCGGGAGAAGGGAGGGATCCGCAACGTCATCCAGAAGATGCACGCGATCGTTGCAGAAAGCCAGGGAAAAACGCCCGTGTCGTTCCTCGATGCCTACGAAGGCCGCATTATCGATGCGCATGCGCCAGACGACAGCCGGTGCAATGTCGAAAAGTGCCGTGAGTACGGCCCGAATAACGCCGCCATGACTGACGACAAGCGTCCGCCCGCAGGGGAAGTCGCCCGTCAGAAAGCCTCGGACCCTTTCGACCGTGTGATCGAACGATTCTCCCCCCTCCGGCGTCACCTGCGAAGGATCGGTCTTCCACTGGATGTATTGCCCACCGTACAACGTTTCGATCTGGAAGACCGTCTTACCCTCCCAGGCACCGAACTCCATTTCCGCAAGTGACGGAAGAACCGAAAAATCGCATTCAGGCATACGGGAGAGAACAGCCGCAGCTGTTCTGAGCGCGCGACGGAGCGGGCTGCCGATGATTCGCTCCGGACGCCATGCCAGTACCCTGAGAGCCATCCTTTCGACCTGCCGGATGCCCTCCCCATTCAACGGGATGTCCACAGATCCCTGAAACCGAAGCTGGTCGTTCCAGTCCGTCTTCCCGTGGCGTACGAACAGGATCTCTCTCCTGCACACCGGCAACGCCTCCTCCCATAACAAAAAAGCCCCCTCAGGGGGCTTTAAAGCTGGAGCCGGCGCGCGGACTTGAACCGCGGACCTGCGCATTACGAGTGCGCTGCTCTACCAACTGAGCTACACCGGCTTGTAAATGGCGGTCCCAACGGGATTCGAACCCGTGTCACAGCCTTGAAAGGGCCGTGTCCTAGGCCACTGGACTATGGGACCGTTCTGGTGAGCCGTGCGGGGATCGAACCCACGACACCCGGATTAAAAGTCCGGTGCTCTACCTGCTGAGCTAACGGCTCTTTCCGCCGCGAAAGTCTGCTTTTTGTCCATTCCTGCGGCAGCTCAGAAAGTATAAACACCGAAATCGGCAGTGTCAAGGGTCGCCGAACGCGACCACGGAATTCTATCACGCTTTCGCACCGTTGCAAAGAGGAGAAAAAGAACCGCATTCCTCACCCCGGCTGAACCTCATCCGGTGTCCGTTTTCCGACAGTCCTGCGCCCCTCGCTCCTCGTCTTGCGTCAAGGAGTGACTGCCTCCTCAAAAAGCTGCGCGGCATGTTCCCGCCGCTTCCGGTGAGTTCCGAGCATTCGATTGTACTCGAGCAGGTCTTTTCGGGCCTCTTCGATTCTGTTTCCGACCTCCGAAGGCGCGGTTCCGCCCGTGGTCGCCCTCCGTTCCACGCTCGCCCGGAGGGAGAGGATACCCCCGAGATCTCCGCCCGCTTCGGGAAGAAGACTCATCCACTCGGATTTCGTGATGTCGAAGAGTGTCTTCCGTTCATCGAGGCAGAATCTGACGACCTTTCCGACTTTCCAGTGGGCGTCCCTGAACGGAACCCCACGTCTTACGAGGTATTCCGCGATATCGGTGGCCAACACGAGCCCGTCCGACATGCAGCGTACGGCCCGATCGCCGTCGATTTCCACAGTGGACAGGAGCGGTGGCAGCACCGCGAGGGTGGAAGCGATCACTCCGAGGGACGATTCCATGCCTCGCTTGTCTTCCTGGAGATCCCGGTCGTATGTCATCGGAAGCCCCTTCAGGGAAACGAGAAGATCGATGAGATGTCCGATGATCTGCCCCGTTTTCCCTCTGACGAGTTCGAGAATATCGGGGTTCTTTTTCTGCGGCATCATGCTCGATCCCGTGCAGAAGGCATCGGGAAGCAACAACCATCCGAACTCCTGGGAGCTGTAGAGTACGAGATCTTCCGAAAGGCGGCTGGCGTGGACCGCGAACATCGCCGCAAATGAATGGTAGTTGTAGATGTAGTCCCTTTGTCCCACGGAATCGAGACTGTTTCGCGTCGGTCCGTCGAAACCGAGAAGCGATGCCGAATACCCGCGGTCGAGCGGAAGCGTCGATCCTGCGAGAGCCCCCGCTCCGAGGGGGCATTCTTTCATCGCGTCGAGCGCGAAGAGCAGCCTTTCGAAATCGCGATGAAAGGCCTCGAAGTGCGCCATCCAGTAGTGTCCCATCGTGATCGGCTGAGCCTGCTGCACGTGCGTATACCCCGGGACGATGACGTCCCTGTGTCCTTGCGCCTTCGTCGGGAGCACGTCGAGAAGGGATAGTACCCCATCTCCGAGGGAAAGAAGACGGTCCCGAAGAAAGAGACGCATCGAGGTCGCCACCTGATCGTTCCGGCTGCGTCCCGTATGGAGCCGCGCTCCCGCCGCTCCGGTCAGTTCCGTCAGGCGATGCTCGATGTTCATATGCACGTCTTCGAGATCGACCGAAGGAACGTAGTCGCCCGAACGGATTTCGTCGAGAATCCGGAGCAATCCCTGGCGAATGACGGCCGCATCCTCTTGCGGTATCACTTCCGCCTTCGCGAGCGCGCATACGTGCGCGATGCTCCCCTGAATGTCGAACTCCGCAAGGCACCAGTCGATATCGAGGGACTGCGTAAAATCACGGACGACGTCCGTCGTCTCCTGGGAGAACCGCCCTTTCCACATGAAAGATCCTTCCTTTCCGTTATGTGACAATAGAAGACTGTGGCGCCGGAACGCATCCAAAGGAATGAGGATCGTCGCACGCGTTTCCGCCGATTTTCTCCGCGAGCCATTCCCGAGCGGGATGCCGGCCAAGAGCAAGCCACGAAGCCGTGTGAAGGTGGAGACATTTGACGCCGGTCCGTCCCGAAGAACCGAGCGGCATCGTTCCCCCGACGCCGCCGAGCCGGAACGAACGCCACTGCGTCCGCCGCCTCGCGGAGAGAAACGTCCGCGTCCGCTCGGGGATAAGAAGCGAGCGAATCGCGGAATATACGCGGTGATACCGCATCCATTCGGATTCCTTCCCTACGAGCGCGGATTCCATTTCGCGGACGCCACCAGCCGTTTCGAGGGTGGCGCACTTTTTCCGGAGCATCGGGCACGAAAGCCAGAAGAGCGTCGGGAAGGGACGACTATCGGAAAGCGGATCGCAGAGAATAACGCGCGGAAATCCGTGCGCACACCGGCAACCTGCCGCGAGGACCAGCTCCTTCCGGAACTTCCTGTCCCGCATCTGGGAGGCGAGGAGCCGGAAGTCGTCTCTGTCGCAGGGGACAAAAAAAAGAGGGCGGAATATGCCCTCCGAAAAAACGACGGAAAAGAACGAGCGCATTATTTCGGCTTTGCAGCCCGCTTCTTGCCGGATTTCGACGAATTGATCTTGCTGTTGAGGTCCGCGATCTTCTGCTCGCTGATTTTCAGGAACGAGGAGATCTTCTTCTCGAACGTATCTTCCCGGCCGGCACCCGAGTGCTGACGCACAGGCCGATCTTCGAGGCGCTTGATCGACAGGTCGATCCGTCCCTTTTCGTCGATCTTTATGACCTTCGCCCTGACTTCCTGTTGAAGCTGCAGAATATCCTCGACCTTCTTGACATAGCTCGTCGAGAGTTCGGAGATATGGATCATGCCTCGCTGTCCCGACTTCAGCCGGACAAAGGCGCCGTAGGGCATAATCTGCTCGACGACGCACTCCGCTATTTCTCCTTCCTGAACCGGAGGCACTACGGGTTTCTTCTCTTCGGTCATTGACTCATCGACCCTCCAGATAGGTGATTGTGTGACTCCCTTTTCGTCGATCTTCCCTGACACTTCCCTTGAGTCTCAATCACCCCCGGCTGCCAACCACATCGGGAGCGTCCATCCGGGACCACTCCCATTCGAAGCCGCCGCCCTCCCCTATTTTCTTCATGAGAAACGTGCCGTAGGGCGCCTGCGCTCTGCTTTCGAGATTATACCAGATCAGCAGCGTTCCCTTCTGCCGGTTGAGCGCCGTTTTCAGGACCGCCTCGCGGATCACCGGAGCGTAATACGCGAGAAAGATCCGTTTTCCCGGAAGTGGCCTTTGCGAGACGTATGAGGAACGGTTTCTTCTCTCCTGAGGCAGGACACGCGCAAATCGCGCGCCGTTCCTGATCTTCGACGAAAGTCCGCCTACAGCGTCTCCGTGAACGTCCGTCGGGAAGGATACGATTTGCCCCCCACGAACGGACGGACGCAGGGAACGTGTCCGGAAACTTTTGCTGGAACATGCGAGGGAATGTGTTCCGATAAGAGATACGGGAACGATCCTGGGTTTCGACGCCCCTCTGTGAATCGTAACGGAACGTTGCCCGTTCCGGACCGTGACGGACGACGCATCTTCACGTCTCGGGAGGGATCGGATCCTGATGCGGCCCAGAAAGAGGCGCCGGAGATATTCCTTCAGCTCTTCAGTGAGACGACTCGGATCCATTCGATTCTTCTTCGACGACACCGAGCGCTTTCTCGATCCTCGAAAAGGGTTCCAGGAGCTCCATCGTCGATGCCGCGTCCACGAGCAGCTGCGAGACGCCACGGGCCTCGTCCGCGCGAAGGTCGGGAAGATAAAGCCGCGGCGGAGCGCTGACGGAATCGGCCTGCAGGAGGAAAACTCCGGGTTCCTGCTGGGGTTCGAGATCTCCGGTAGCGGAAAGAGGCCGGTTGGTGCTTTGCGCGAGCGCACAGACCTTCGCGTTCACGATACGCCTGAGCGGCACTATAAGCGAGCTTTCCGCGACGATCCAGAAGACGGGACGGACTTCGCACGCCTTCACGAGGCTTCCGAGAATAAGCTCTTCCCTGAGATAGACCTCGAGAGACTGTCCGTACAGGACCTTTTCGAGCTTTGTGGGACGGATCGGATCAGTATAGCGGAAGTCGAGCGGAATACCGCGGAAGTCAACCGCCAGCAGCGCTCCGCGGAACAGTCCGCGATCGCCGCTGACCGTGACGTATCCCAGAATCTTCGGTCCGGCGTCACGCATAGAAGTCGACTCCATCTTTCGCAGCTTTCGACTGGGTTTCGGACGACTCGTCTTCTTCCTGTCCCGGCTTCTTCTTCTTTTGTCTTTCCTCCGAATCCCCGCCCCGGTTCCGATCCCTTCGGACGCGCACGCCGGATGCTTCCTCGGACGATTCGAAGGTCTGCACGGTCTGATCCTTGTGAATGGCTTCGGCTACGGCCTCTCCTTCCCGCCCCGTCTGAAGGGCCTGGGCCGTCGCCTCCCGGACGTTCTTGACCGCATGTTCCAGATTTAAATGTGACAGCTGCATTTGGACCGGTTCTACCATGCTTTCCTCCCCGGTACGATTCCGAACGGGATTTAAAAAGCCGCGTCAATAGTCGTACGGTTTGACCTTGATCTCTCCGCCTTCGAAGACAAACGCGCAGAATTTCTGTTCTTCTCGGACGATATACGTCAAACCCCTGATCGATATCGTTACGCCCGGGTAACAGGCTCCCCTGACGCGGACGCACCCCTTCGTCTTGCTCATTTCGATCCGTTCCTCGAGTTCCCGCAGTTCGTCCCCTTCGGACTTGAGCTTCGACTGAAGCTGAAAGCTCGCCTTCATCAGGCTGATGAGAATACTCCGTTTTGCCTCGTCGAGCTGTCCCGAGGACTCGAGTTTTTTCAGATACTGAATGTTCGTCTCGACTTTTTTGTAGTTGGCGTCGTCGGATTCAAGAACCTCGAGAAGCTCCTTCCGGCGTTCGACATACTCCGGCAGAACACCGACCGTGACTTCCGTCCGGGTTCCCATTTCGCTTCCAAGATTCAGACAGATGACCTCGCTGCCGGCCTGGATTTTCCCCCCGGCGATCTGCGCCTTGCTTCCCCCTGCGACCGTAACTGAACCGTGCGCCCCGATATCGCTGTGCAGAACGGCATTTTTGACGTTGAGATTTTTCTTCGACCGGACGGTCGCCTGGTCGATGAACCCAACCGTGATATCGCCCTGCGCACTGATCCGTGCCTTGCCCATTCCGCGGATTCCGCCGTGGATCGTGACGTCTCCGCCGCTTGCGATCTTCGCGCCCTCGACGACGCCGTTGACTTCCACGTTGCCCGAAGAGTTGATGGAGAAGCCTTCGCGAACCGATCCCCGGACCACGACCGTACCTATGAAATCAATGTTTCCGACGCTGAAATCGAGATCCTCCTCGACTTGGAAAACCGGCAGCACATTCAGCTTTCCGTTTTTGAGGACGAGATGCCCGTCGATATCCGCGTACAGCTCGTTGCCCGTCTCGGAGACCCTTGTCCCGCTTCCGGCCGGAATCGTTCGCTCGCGCCCGTTCTTTCCCCTGATCGGCGCTCCGAGGACATTCATTCCGTCCTTGCCCTCCGTGGCGGGAGTCTTCGTCGCGAGAAGCTGGTTCTTCACGATGACGGTCACAACGCCCGTCTCGCGGAAATCGACCTTCTCCCCCTCTCCTACCTCCTTCGGTTTCGAGGTACCGAATGCTATCATATATTCCACTTCGGAGTCGGTGCCATCTACCGCGGGAGTGCCTTCGGCGACACGGACCCAGTGGCCCGTATCCCGCGTCTGAAGGAGATCTCGGATGACGTCTTTCCTTATACCGTATACAACTCCCTTTTCTCCGAGTTTCAGGACGATTTCTTCCTCGGTCGGCCAGGGAGCGGCCCCTGCGGGAGGTTCGACCCATGCGTCCGCGCTGAGCTTGTCCGAACTTATCTGGACATCGATCTCGGCCGCCTTGTCCTGTTCCGAAGTCCGTTCTGCCACTCTGACGGCTTTCTCTCCGTGGCCGTTCACGAAACTTGTGACGGCATCTCCGTCGTAATCCGAGATCCCCTCGGTTTTCAGAGCGAAAACGACTGACGGAACAGACAGTGGAACATTCGGGGCAGCCACCAGATATACTCCGTCTTCACGGTACTCGACACGAACCACGTCTTCCATAGTGATCAGTCCCTCCCGTTGCTCTTTTCCGGATGTTCTACACGCGCAGGAGTCCTCTCAATATTGAGAGGGCCTTCCCATGGATCTGGGAAACCCGTGACTCTGTAACGCCGAGAATTCTGCCGATTTCCTTGAGCGTCAACCCTTCGTAATAGTAGAGCGAAATGACCTGCATCTCCCGCTCCGGAAGCCGGCGGAGTGCATCCGTGACGCGGTCGACATCGTCTCCCTCTTCGATGCGTTCCGAAGCCTCCTCGGCGCCTTCGTCCGCAACGACTCCATCTCTCGTGACCTCGCCGTCCTCGAGCGCGATGACTTCGTCCAGCGAAACGATATAACTCCGGCTCGCGAGTTCGAGTGTCTCCCGGTACTCGCGCTCGTCCATCCGGAGCGCCGTCATGAGATCACGATCGGCGAGTCCTCCCTTGTCCTGAAGCACCTGGTCCATCGCCTTTCCGAGTCGCTGGAGTTTCTCGCGCCCCGTTCGGGATATCCAGTCGTACTTCCTGAGCTCGTCGAGGATCGCGCCGCGGATTCGCGGAACCGCAAACGTCTGGAAGGAAAACCCTTTGGAAACATCGAACCGGTCAATCGCATCAAGGAGACCGAAAATTCCGAAACTGAGCAGATCCTCGTAGTCGAGCCCTGGTGGGGGTGTCACGGCCATGCGCGCACAGACGTACTTTACGAGCGGAAGATACCGGGTGATGATCCGGTCCCTGCTTCCCTCCGTCACGTGCGTGTGGTAGGCATCCCAGAGTTTCGCATCGGCTTCCTTCAGGGCCACGGAAGATCCCCCTAGCCCAGAAAGAAGAAATACGTGAACAGGAAGACGATTCCGGCTACCGCTGTAGCTGCGAGCATTTTAACCATCAGCGGAACTCGTCCGTCCTCGCTCGAGAACGGATTGGCCGCAGGGGCAAGCTTGACGCGAAGATCGGGCGAAGATTTGAAGATTCCCCGGATACCTTCCGAAATCGCGAGCGTGACGGCACACTGCCCGCTCTGGAGCTTTTCGATCGTAAGGACGGGAAAGGCGGTAGCCGTGCCATTCCTGGTCAGCGTTCGGCGCAGGATGCTCGCGAGTCCGCTGCCCTGGAGATCGACGATCACGACATCGTTCGGCCGGAGGTCCGAAACGGCCCGACCTTTGACCGGATCGAGAGCGGGAAGACAGACGATCCTGACTTCCCCGACGGGCAGAACGGCATCTTCCGGAACGGTCACTTCCTCGGGAGAGGACTTTTTCTCCGGTTCGCCGAGTCCTCCGAGGTCGAGTCGTGTCTTGTTGAATCGTTCGATATGGATCTCCACCGTGAGATCGTAATGAAAAAGCGATGTCAACGTCGAGGAAAACTCGGCCGCCATCTCCGCTATATTTTCATCGGACCGGTAGAGACTGTTGATCGCTGTGGGAGAAAACACCTTTCTGACGGGTTCCTGGACTCGTTTGTAGGAAACGCGCTCAAGGGCCGAGGTCATCTCCTGGATTGTGTTGCGGACTGACTCCCAGCTCGACTCCACGGAAAACGTCCCGGGGAGCGATGTGCTGCCGACCCATATCGTTTCATCGATCACTTCGCCGGACATCCCCTTCGCGATAATACAGACGGCCCCGGCGAATTCGTTCTGCCTGCGGGTCTCGAACCTGACCTTGACGGCGACGAACGCCGGAGCGAGAGCGGAAAGAAGCGGCAGGACGCGATCGGGGTCACCCCTGATCGCGGAGAGCAGCTGATCGAGCGCATCGGGACTGCATCCGAACATGGAGCACAACTCACCGGTCACTTCCGGAGGAAGAGAGCGGAATGAAATCCGGGACTCGGTGTCCGCCGGCTCGTTCACGGAATCGCTCTTTTCTTCGAAGACTTCTTCAGCCGTTTCCGTCATGCGGACTCAACTCCCTCCAAATGCTATTCAGATATCGACCCGTCCCTTTCCGAGCGTCTTCACGGCAAGCACCCACGTCAGTGTGGAGAACTCGACGCTCCGTCCCCTGTTGCCTCCGGTATCGCTCGAGACGAGACTGATGGAACACTTTCGGAGCATCTCGGTCGTTTCCCTGATATTCCGTGCACCGACCGCGAGAAACTCGCTCTGATTCCCCGCAAGCGAGAACATCTGCGCCCCTCCGGCCATCTTCGCCTTGAGGCGTGAACGAAGCGCTCCCCTCTTGCAGACTTCGTCGATCAGCACCGGAACGGCAGTGTCCGCGAACTTCCCCGGTTTTTCGACGGGGACACCTCCGATGGAGTGACTCTCCGGGAGCATGATATGTGCCATCCCGGCAACTTTTCCTATGGTATCGAACAGAACGAGCCCGATACAGGACCCGAGACCCAGTGTCACCAGTGTCGCAGGAGCTGACGTCACGATGATATCCGCCATTCCGACGTGATAGACGGCGTCCATGATCCTAGAGTACCCGCAGTTTCCCCAGAAGCGTATCGAGCGATCCCGGATCCGGGATCATGATGACCTTTCCCGAAACATTGG
>CALFXN010000467.1 GCA_937957815.1 uncultured Synergistales bacterium | reverse complement strand
CGAGATAAGGCCACGTGACTGGAGTTCAGACGTGTGCTCTTCCGATCTGCGTCTCCGCGGACGACCTCGTGAGGCTGCGCCTCGACCACGCGGAGACGCTCGAAGAGGGCCTCCTGTGGCTCCGGTACCGGGTGGAGGGCAAGAAGGCGTGACGACCGTGAGGCCCCGCTCACTTCTTCTCGGGGCGCACGACGACGGACCACTCGGGGCCGGAGGAGATGCCGTGCTCCTCCGCGAAGCTGCTCATGTTCAGCGCAAGGGACAGGTTCATCATGCTGTTGAGGTAGAGCAGCGGCTCTCCCTCCGGGACGTCCCCGAAAGTGTTCGCGTACGGAACGACGCCCCTGTAGACTTCCTTTCCGTCGTTGAGGATCGTCACTTCGAACTTCGCCCCGGCCACGGGCTTCAGCGTATCGAAGAGCGGCTTGCCGATCGTGCTCCAGACGTTTCCGTACCGGACGTCGATGACGGGGATCGTGCCGAAGAGGACTCCGTTCTTCGCCTCGGCCTTCCGGTGCGGGATGCGGACGACGGGGCCGGAGAGGACGGGACCGACGTCCGCGAACGAAATCGCCCCCGAAGCCAGCTTCGCGCCCGCGAGGGCGTACAGGTCGCGGCCGTAGAAGGTGTACGACTGCTCGGACCCCGGGCGCCGGTAGCGCGTCTCGTCGATCGTCCGGACCTCTTCAAGTCCGACGGAACTTTCGATGAACGTCAGCGTTCCGTTATCGGGCGTGACGATATAGTGTCCGCTTCGCGTCTTCGCGACGACTGAACGACGGTCGGTTCCGACGCCGGGATCGACGACGGAGACGAAGACGGTTCCCGCGGGCCAGAACCCGACGGTCTGGAGCAGCCGGTATGAGGCGTCCCAGATCGAGTACTCGGGGATCTCGTGAGTGATGTCGAATATCGGCAGGGAGGCGTCCACGCCGAAGGCGACTCCCTTCATGCACGCGACGGATCCGTCCCTGAGGCCGAAGTCGGACTGGAAGACCAGGGCCGTCCTGGCGGACGCCGTGCCCGCGAGCGACCCCATGAGCGCGAAAAAGACAGCGACGAACGTTCCGAAATACGACAATCGTTTCTTCATTCCGGGCATTCCTCCTGACGAATCGGATCACAGGATATTGTACACGCACCGGAAACGGAGGAAAGATGCCTCCGGTCGGTTCCGCGCCCTTCTGTGGATACGCCGAGTTCGCACTTCTTTTTCGTCCGGGTGTGCCGTACGCTTGCATTCTTGCGAAAATTCGATTTATACTGGCGACACGAACGAAACTCCGGGTGTCAGGGAGGATACGATGTCGCACGAAACGGCGGCCGACAGGGATGCGGCGTTCTGGGACGGAATGGCGAGGCGTTACGACAGGCACACGCGATACCTGGCGGAAATGTACACGGAGGTTGTCCGCCGCATTCTTCAGGAGCTGTCTCCCGACGATAGCGTTCTGGATGTCGGAACGGGGACGGGAGAGATCCCGCTGCTGATCGCGGGAAAGGTATCCAGCGTCGAGGCAGTCGACGTATCGCGCGAGATGATCGCGACGGCGCGCGAGAAGGGGCGAAAACGAGGGGTGCGCAATGTGGCGTTTTCGATCCACAGTTCGTACAATCTTCCGTTCCGCGACGCGACCTTCCACGCGGTCATCGCAGCGAACGTCCTTCACGTCGTCGAACGTCCGGCGGCGCTGCTCGCGGAAGCGTTTCGCGTCCTCGGGAAACATGGAAAGCTGATCGCGCCGACCTACGTCGGCGGCGAGTCGATCCGGGCCAGGATCTTCTCGTGGGCGCTGAGGCGGACGGGGCACCCCGTATACACGCGATTCACGTCGCGGAGCCTGCGCGCGCTCCTCGAACGGTGCGGGTTCGCTGTCACGCTCCAGATTCCGGTGAAAAACCTCCTTCCGGTTTCGTTCGTCGTCGCGCGGAAGGCGGACGAGGAGGCGGAGACTTCCGGAATTCCGCCGATGTAAGGCGTAACGTCGGCGTCGGGGTGCGGGCGGGACGGCCATGAAGGGCGTCTCGCTCTTTTTTTGTAAAAGGCGTACTTTGAATGATAAAATATGAACAAGAGCATCACCCAACATCTTAAGGAGGAATACCGCATGCCCTACCGTTTCGATACGCAGTGCGTCCACTTGGGAACCCATCCCGATCCCGTCACTGGGGCGCTGACGACTCCGATCTACCAGACGTCGACATTCGCGTTCAGGAACGCCGACGAGGGCGCCCGGCGCTTCCGGGGCGAGGAAGAAGGGTATATCTACACGCGCCTCGGAAACCCGAACCACACGGCCGTCGAGGATAAGATCGCGGCGCTCGAAGGCGGCGAGGCGGCCGCCGTCGCGGCGTCCGGCATGGGCGCGATCGCGTCGGTTCTCTGGACGGCCCTTTCGGGCGGAGATCACGTCATCGCCGCGAAGTCCCTCTACGGCTGCACCTTCTCCCTCATGAGCCACCAGTTCCCTCGTTTCGGCATCGAAACGACGTTCATGGACCTCACCGACCCTGCGGCCGTGAAGGCCGCCGTGAGGCCGAACACCCGGATGATCTACTGCGAATCTCCGGCGAACCCGACGATGGACATCGCCGACATCGCCGCGCTCGCGGAGATCGCCCACGCGAACAACGCGATCCTCGTCGTCGACAATACCTACTGCACGCCCGTCGTCCAGCGCCCGATCGAGTTCGGCGCCGACGTCGTCGTCCACTCCGCCACGAAGTACCTCAACGGACATGGCGACATCATCGCGGGAATCGTCGTCGGCACGAAGGAATTCATCGGACGCGTGAAGATGGAGGGGCTCAAGGACCTGACCGGCGCCACGCTCTCGCCGTTCGACGCCTATCTGTTGCTTCGCGGCATGAAGACGCTTCACGTCCGCGTCCCGAGGCATTGCGAGTCGGCCATGAAGGTCGCCCGCTTCCTCGAAGGACGGCCCGAGGTCGCGAAGGTCTGGTATCCGGGGCTCGACAGCTTCCCGCAGAAGGC
>CALFXN010000466.1 GCA_937957815.1 uncultured Synergistales bacterium | reverse complement strand
TATATCCTCAGTGAATAGCCGTTCCGTTCGCCCCAGCGGGAGTACATGCGATACAACATCTCCGCCCAGTCCTGAGAGTCCAGCCCCCCGGAACCGGCGTGAATTGAGACGATCGCGTTCGTCGCATCGAATTCTCCGTCAAGAAGGAGAACGAGCTTCTGATGTTCCAGAGCGTCTTTGAGCGCCTGCGTCCGCGTTCCGAACTCTCTCTGGAATTCGGAATCGTCGGACTCGCGAAGCATCGAGTCCAGAAGACAACACTCCTCGTATTCCCTCTCGAGCGTCGTCCATGTGGAGAACCGCTCCTTCAAATGCGACAGTTCCCTCGATACGGCCTCAACCTCCGAACCGGACCAGAATTCCGGACGCGACGTTTGTTCCTCGAGCAATGCTATTCTGGATGTGACGGCAGGGACGTCAAAGGCTGTCCTGCAGCTCCCGCAGGAGCGAATGCAGTTCCTCCAATACCGTGGAGTTCGGAAAAAGGCCCACGCGAATTCCTCCTTATAGATTCAAATCCATTGTTTGGCATGGTTTTTCATTATATCATTCTATTCGGCAATTATTGGAGAAAGGCGATGGGCACTGCATGGATTTGAGATCGACATTTCAGAAGGCAACCATAGTCCGTTTCCTCTTGGATGCCGGAAATAGGCCGGTATCCGGGAGCGTCCTCTGCGAGGCGCTCTCGTGTACGCGACAGGCCGTGTGGAAAAGCGTCAAAAGCCTTCTTGAAGAGGGATTCGTCATTTCAGGAAAACCACATGAAGGATACAGGCTCGTTTCCCTCCCCGAATACGATCTTGCTCCTTCTCTCATCGGCGCGTGGCTTCAGATCAGGTCGGCCTGGAAGGGATCCGTTCTCCTGTACGACGCCGTTTCTTCGACGCAGCTTGCCGCGAAGGAACAGGCGCGAAAGGGTGTCACTCACGGAACGACGGTCATTGCGGAATCGCAGTTCCGGGGGAGAGGTCGCCTGAACAGGTCGTGGGTGGCGCACCCGAATGAGGGGATCGCAATGTCCGTCATTCTGTATCCCAAGCTGAAGCCGTACAGGCTGCAGCTTGTCAACCTCGCCGCCGGAATGGCCGTCGGGAAGGCGATACGGGAAAAGACTGGAATCCCCTGTTCCCTGAAGTGGCCGAACGACATTCTCGTTTCAGGCAGGAAAGTGACGGGAATTCTTTCGGAGGCATCTCTCGATCAGGATCGCATCCTCTTCGTCGTAACGGGAATCGGCATCAACGTAAACACTCCCCTTTCGTCATTCCCCGGCGAACTTTCGGGACACGTCACTTCGCTCAGGGAGGAGACGGGAAGAACTCTTCATCGGGGGGATCTGGTCGTCGAAGTGCTTTCCGAGTTATTCCGGTATATCTCGAAACTTGAAAAAGAGCCTTCCGACTTTCTGGACGACTACCGCGCACAATGTTCCTCCCTGGGACAGCGGGTTCTCGTCGACACGGGAGAGGAAAAGGTAGAAGGGACGGCTCTGGATATCCATGAGACGGGAGCGTTGATCGTTTCCTCTTCGTCCGGCATCCGACTATTCACAGCAGCGGATGTTGTGCATGCAACATTCCCCGGATTACATTCCGAACTGCTATAATGAATACATTCCCGGAGAATCGAAGGGAGGGACGATCGCCGTGCGTCTTACCGAAATGTCACATACGAGCGGGTGAGCCGCCAAAATAGGTCCGGCGGACCTTGAGAAGGTGTTACAGAATTTGCCGAGGCCTCATTCGAATCTTCTGCTGACGGACTGGGCTTCAGGAGAAGATGCCGCTGTCTGGACGATCGATTCGCGGCGCGCCGGAATTCTTACCGTTGATTTCATAACCCCGATCGTGGACGATCCCAGGAACTGGGGAGCCATCGCGGCGGCGAATTCGCTGAGTGACGTGTACGCGATGGGAGGACGTCCTCTTGTTGCGCTCAACGTCGTCTGTTTTCCGTCGAAAAAGCTCGACATTACCGTTCTTCAGTCGATCCTTGAAGGGGGCACGGCAAAAATCAACGAAGCGGGGGCCTTTCTCGCAGGCGGGCACAGCGTTGAAGACGATGAACCGAAATTCGGTCTCGTCGTCTTCGGCGAGGTTCCCATCGAACGGATCTGGAAGGTGACGGGAGCGCAGGCCGATGACGCACTGATCCTCACGAAACCCATCGGAACGGGCGTGATTGCGACGGCGATCAAGGCTGACATGGCGTCGGCCCCATACTCGACGGACGAGGCCATCCGATGGATGACGACGCTGAACGACGTTCCGGCACGACTCGCGTCGGATCTGATGTGTCATATTCACGCATGCACCGACGTAACGGGATTCGGACTCGTCGGCCACGCACTCGATATGGTTTCCGGCAGGGGCCTTGATGCCGCGATATCGGTCCCGTCGCTCCCCCTGTTGTCGGGAGTCATCGATCTTGCGGAGATGGGGCTTCTTCCCGCGGGAACCTACGGCAACAGAATCACATACCGGGATCGAGTTCGCGAAGAGACATCCTGCCCCGAGACGCATATCGACATGGCGTTCGACGCGCAGACATCCGGCGGCCTTCTGCTCGCCGTGGGCGGCGACAATGCGATTGTCGTGCGTGATGCCATACGGACACTGGGCTTTTCGCAAACCGAAATCATAGGTCGATTCAGGGAGGGTACCGGAACAGTCCATCTGGTAGACTGAAGATGATAAAAAATTACAGTGTTTCCCAAAGATCCGAGGGCGGCGTTCTTGCCGTCCTTTCTTTATGTATGTTTACAGCCATGCTTGGCGTCGGCGTCATCAGTCCGATTCTTCCCCTCTATGCCACAATGCTCGGTGCGAGTGGCGTTCTGCTCGGGGCCGTCTTCAGCTCGTTTTCTCTCGCCCGGATAGGAGGACTTTTTCTCTCTGGAGATCTTTCCGACAAATATGAGCGAAAGAAACTTCTATGCGCAGGACTGTCCATTTATGCAATTTCTTCCCTGCTATATCCGAGAGCTGCGACGGCGGGCATTCTGATCGGAATCCGATTCTTCCATGGTCTCGGATCTTCCCTTGTCGTGCCGGTTGCGATGGCGATGGGGGCGGAACTGTCGCACGGAGGCAACGAGGGCGCCGTCATGGGATCGCTTCAGGGTGCTCTTTTCGTGGGAATCGGCATCGGCCCCGTCATCAGCGGCATTCTCACCGATCATTTCGGAATGGCCGCCCCCTTCATCGTCATGACGATCCTGACATGCAGCGCACTCGCGCTC
>CALFXN010000465.1 GCA_937957815.1 uncultured Synergistales bacterium | reverse complement strand
CCCCACAAGCAACAGAAGAATCCCCGCCCAGTTGAACGGAAGCACGCGGAGCCCGAACGCGCCGAGAAGCACGAGCACCGCTCCGGACGTTCCGAGAACGAATCCGCCAGGAGACATGATCTCCAGAAAGATCGCGAGAACGCCCGCCATCAGGAAGAGGTATGCGATATCGGGGCTCGAAAGGAACTGCAAAAGGCGTTCGCGGAGGGTCATCCCGCGTTCGACGATCTCGGGCGAGGAGATGTCGAGAACCTGTTCCTTTCCCCTGACGGACACCGTTCGTCCCCTCAGCGCCGAAAGAAGATCCTGCCTGTCGGACGCAACGACGTCGAGAAGTCCTTCCCTCATGGCCTCCTCGGTCGTCAGCGAACGACTTTCGGTGACCATGCGCTCGGCGGCGGCGGGGTTCCGCCCGCGCATCTGCGCGAGGGATCGCATATACGCGGACAGGTCGTTCAGAACCTTCCGGTTCATCTCCTTGTCCGGAACGTCCTTTCCTCCCGCGGTCACAGGATGCGCCGCACCGACATTCGTACCGGGGGCCATCGCGGCCACGTGCGCCGCCTGAAGAAGAAACGCACCCGCCGAAGCGGCCCTCGCCCCTTCGGGAGCGACCCAGACGACGACGGGCACCGGAGACTCGAGTATCGCCGACACGATCGCCCGGAGCGACGACACAAGCCCTCCCGGCGTATCGAGTTCGAGGACGACGAGAGAAGTTCCGCTGTCGGCCGCTTCCTTCAGTCGTGAAACGACGTGGTTTTCCATCGAGACTCCGATAGTTCCTTCGACGTGCAGAAAATAGACCGTCCGCTCACCGGCGAAGAGCGGAGCCGCAAACGCGAGAAGCACAAGAACGCCTGACGACAGACAGAACAGAACGGCGCGTCGTACAGTTCTCATTTCCCGATCACCTCCCCAATGACATCGAATACGCGCGATCTCGGAACGATGTCGATCGATCCGAGATCGTCCCGGATCGTCGGATCCGATGCGCGGAATTCCTGCAACGCACTCGAATACACCTTCGTGAACCCGTTTCGGGCCGCTTCCCGAAGCCTCAGACCGAAACGCGTCACGGGCCGGATCTCGCCGGCAAGACCGACCTCTCCGATGAAACAGCATCCCGGCACGACCGGGACATCGCGGACGGCGGACGCGATCGCCGCGCAGAGCGCGAGATCCGCCGCGGGCTCCTGGAGGGAGAGTCCGCCAGTAACGTTCACATACATATCCCACGAACTTCCCGGAATGCGGCAGCGCTTTTCGACCACCGCGGCGAAGAGGTGCAGCCTGTTGATATCCACTCCCCGGGCAGTCCTGCGCGGATAGGGAAAAGCCGTCGGGACCGCGAGCGTCTGTATTTCGGCCACAAGAGGCGTATTCCCCTCGACCGACACGGTCAGAGCGACACCGGGAACCGAAAGTTCCTCCTTGTTCCAGAAGAGGCCGCTCATGTCCCGGACGGGGGAAAGGCCGCGCTCGGTCATCTCGAAGACCGCCATCTCGTCGGTGCTTCCGAAACGGTTCTTCGACGCGCGCAACGTCCTGTTCGGCGAATATTCTTCCCCGGAGAACGACAGCACGACGTCCACCATATGCTCCAGAAGCATGGGACCGGCGATTCGCCCCTCCTTCGTGATGTGTCCGACGAGGACGACCGGAATTCCGAGCCTCTTCGCGTCTTCGAGAACGCGCGAGGCCACGGCGCGAACCTGGTTCGGCGTTCCCGGCCACCCCGGCTCGTCGGCCCGCATCGCCTGCACGCTGTCGACCACGGCGAAGGCGTGGCCCGGCAAGGCGTCGAGAGCCGGAGACAACTCCGTATCGCCGATGACCTCGAGGCCGTTCTCGACCGCTCCCAGTCGTTTCGCCCGAAGCGCGATCTGCGACGTCGATTCCTCACCCGAGATATAGAGGACCTTCTTTCCAGAGCGGGCCAGAGTCCCGCTGATCTGAAGCAGAAGCGTCGACTTTCCTATTCCGGGCTGCCCGCCGAGCAACGTAACGCTTCCCGGAACCCATCCGCCGCCGAGAACGCGATCGACTTCCGCGATTCCGGAAGAGATGCGTTCGGGAAAATCGACGGATACGACATTCTCGGGGACGACTCCGGAAGCGCCGCCCTTCGTCGATTCCTTTCCAGCCTCCCCGGCGACGAGCGTCCCCCACGCTCCGCAGGAGGGACACCTTCCCGCCCAGAGCGACGTCGTCGCGCTGCATTCGGAACAGACATACACCTTCGATGCCTTCGAAGCCATATCGTCCCTCCTCCGGGAGTACCCGCAAAAAAATTGTATCTTCCGGACGGGATAGTGTCGAGACGCTTTACAGAAACGGCTGACGGATGTTATCATGCTTTGCATGCAAAATCAGCGTAGTAGCATAATAAATCGATAAAGGATGTGACCCGATGTTCTCCCGCATCCCGCGTGGTTGCGTCAATTACGGTTCGGATCTCGGGAACGCGCTCGAACGATGCCGGTCTTCCTTCATGGAGAGATTCGGAGCATACGGGTACGTGCCGTTCTTTTCCTCGGGACTCCAGCTCCTCGAATCATCCTGGGAGATGCTGCCATCGTCGTTCCGGCGACGCCTGATCCTCGTATCCTCCCCTTTCGGGGAGCCGTGCTGTCTCAGACCGGACATCACCCTCGCCGTCGTCTCGTCCCTTGCGCACGGAATGAAGCTCTCCGGCGGACCCCGAAGGATCTGCTACGCCGATCGCGTCTACAAAAAACCGGAAGGTGACGACTCCCCCGTCGAGACGTATCAGCTCGGAGCGGAACTCCTCGGATGG
>CALFXN010000464.1 GCA_937957815.1 uncultured Synergistales bacterium | reverse complement strand
GACGAGGTCGTCCGCCCCGCGGATCGGGCGGGACTCCGGGCAGGGGAGGCCGTGCTCCCTCCAGAGGCGTTTGGACCGGTGCTTGTCCCTGCAGCGGGCGACCGCACCCCGCGACGCGAAGGGCAATGCGAGCTGCGCCGCGAGGAGCGCCGCGAGGTCCAGCGACTCGCAGTCGTAGCAGGCCACGCCTGCGGGCCGGATCTCCCACCGGCCGAGGTGCGCCCGAAGCGCCGTCCACGCGCGCTCCGGGTCAGAAAGATCGCAGAGGACCTCTTCCCACGGGGCCGGGTCCGGTTCGCCCGCGCCGCGACGAAGGAGGGGATCGGTCAGGAAGACGGCGGCGCCGGGAGTCGCGCTGCGGATCCAGTCGATGTAATCGGGCGTCGTTCCGACCACGACGACGGGCCTTCGCACGGCGCTCACTCACAGGTCGCGGCCGCGGGACGCGTCGGGAGGTCGATGCGGAACAGCGGCCGTCTCGTAAGCCGGAAGCGTTCCTTCCATCCGAAGTCCCCCGCTGAGGAAATCCGCGAACCGGAGCCGCTCGGCGCAGGTGCGCCGGATGTGGTGGAGGTTCATGAGCTTCGCGACGCCCGGGAATTCCGGGGCGGTTCCGCCCGCCAGAAGCGTATAGCCGTTCCGGTAGACCCCTCCGATGTCGACGGCGGCGACGCGCCCCCCACGAGGACGGCCGTCAGGCGAAGCATTCCGCTCGCACTGAGCGTCTCGGCGAGATCCTCGAAGCTCGCCTGAAAGCGCGGGTCGCGGAAGTACGAGGCGTCGCCGAACGACTGAAGGTTCATCCCGAACAGCGCGTCGAGGTCCGCGGGGCAATCGCGGCGGAAGTCCACGCCCGCGGCTTCGAGCCGTCCGACCTCTCCGGCGGTCTGCCTGCGCGTCCGCGCCGAGAGCGTCGAGAGGTCGGCGTCGACGTCGAAGCCGAATCGTTCCGGGAAGAACACGTAATCCGTCTCGTCGGGCCGGAGCCGTTCGGACGGCAGTGTCCCCTCCGCGAGGTACCGCAGGCGCGTCGCCCCCGGCGCGCGCGCAAGAAGCGCCTCCGCGACCGACGGACTCTCGGCCGGAATTCTGTTCTGTTCGAGCCAGGGCTCCCCCCGCCACGTCTCCCCCGGATACTGCAGGAACCCGTCGGCGTTCGGCGTCCGGCTCAGGGCCAGCAGCCCGACGGCCCGAGCGTCCCTCTCCGCGACGAGAAAATGCGGCTCCGATCCGAAGCGCCGCGCGAAACACTCCCGGACGGACCAGAGATCGAACAGGCATTCCTGCGGCTGCAACGCGTCCCAGAACCTGCGGCGCTCCATCGGGGAGAGGAGGACGAAAAAGGCGATCGCGGTGGGAAGGGCGGCCAGGGTCGCAGCCGTGGCGACGGGGCCGAAGCCGTACAATTCCGCGATCCCGACGGCCTGGACGCCGAGCGCGTTGCCGATCTGCATCCCCAGAAGGTAGACGAGCGTGCATCGCAGAAAGCCGTCCGGCGTCGAGGCGTTCACGATCGACGCGTAGAGGCTCACGCACGCGAGCCCCATGAAGACGCCCGAGACGAAGAGCGGAAGCGCGGCGAGGAAGGCGCGCTTCCCCGACAGACAGGCCGCGAGGACGGCGAGGGAGCAGAGCATCCCGAAGACCGCGGCGAGGGGGACGCGCCGGAGCGACCGTCCCATACGGGCCGCCCACGCGGCTCCGGCGATGGTTCCGATCGAGGCCGCGAGATTCCCGAGCGCAACGGGAAGGGGCGACTCGTCCATCTTCTGCTGGAGAAAGTCGGAGAAGAAGTATTCGGACCCCACGAGCAACAGGGAGACCGCGACCTGCTGTAGCGCCGTCGTCGCCGCTTCGCTCCGTCCGGTCCAGCCCTTCGCCGTCGGGGGCGCGCCGGCGGACAACGCCGGCGGTCCCTGTCGCCCGTCGAGCGCGACCGCGGCCGCCGCAAGCGTGACGAGCCCGACGCACGCGTCGAACAGGAAGAAGGCGCGCCACCCCCCGGGAGCGATGCCGGCGAAGAAGCCCCCGATCACCGGTCCCGCGATGTCGCCTACGGCCGCCCCGATCTCCCCCCAGACGAGAATCGCCATGAGGCGCGCGTAAAAGCAGCTGCTCGCGGTCCAGAGCTGCCCCACGAAGGCGAGTGCGGCCCCCGCGCTCATGACGAACCGTCCGGCGAAGAACGACGGCGCGCCGGGGGCGAGGGCGCACGTCCCGTTGCCTGCGGCGAAGAGCGCGAGTCCGGCGAGGAAGAGGTTCCGCGGGGAGGCGGCGCTCCGGATCCGTCAGCCGAAGACGAGCGCCAGAAGGAGGATGCCGAAGAGCGGGTAGAGGTATGCCGTGACGACGTAGCCCGAAAGTTCCTCCGCGAGCCCGAGGCTCTCCGCGATATGGGCGTGGATGACGATGACAGCGCCGACTTCCAGCGATGCGAAGGCGTCGACGAGCGCGAATGCGACGTTGTAGATTCTGTCTTTCCGCCGGAGGTTCTCCATGAATCAATGTTCGAAGATGCCCTTCCCCTTGTCAAGACGGTCGGGAGAAACAGCGGTACTGTCATCTCGAAAATGATCATATCGACGGAAAGAGCGTAGGGCGCATCCTGAAGGAATGCGGAGCGGAGAATCAGCGTACCCGCGAGGTCCCGAAATAATACAGAAGTCTGATGCGGCAAAAGACACGGCGCATATCGGATGTTCGTTCCGCGGTACACAATCGTTTTGATCCGACGCAACGAGGTGCTATACTTCATGCGGCAACTCAGTTGCACTGTCGAG
>CALFXN010000463.1 GCA_937957815.1 uncultured Synergistales bacterium | reverse complement strand
CGGGATGGACGCGTCAGCCCCGGAATACCGCGAGGCGTTTTTCGTCAACGCGGGAATCCAGGGGTACCTGTCCGGCCATCCGGCGTGCGCCGTCATCGACGAGGCCATGCGCTACGCCGCCGACCCCGGAATCATCGGAGGCTCCAGATCAACCCACCGGCAGGACCAGTCGATCGTGAGCGTCCTGCGGGTCCGTCACGGACTGCCGGCGACGTTCTGGCTCGCGCCGGATCCCGCAGATCCCGAACGCTGGCCCACGCTCTACACCGCCGGGCACGACCACCCGATTCCGATTGAGGCCGCCGAGGCGATCATGGTATCATCTCCCGGGTATTTGAAGGTGAAACGCCGCAACGCGGAATATATGCACGCGGAGCGTCTTCGCTGGAACGACGCGACATCCGCTCTTCCTCTGCGCCGCGTCCTGCGGAGGCGTTTGTTTGTCGCAGACATGAAGCGTTGTGCGCGGCGACTTCGGGAATCGGTCGCGCTGTTTTTCGGAACGGGAGTGCGCGGAAACGGAACGCCTCCGATCGACGGGGCCTAGAGGAGATGCTGCGAATGTTCGATGTCGTGCGGCGCATTCACGAAACGGCGGTCCGACTGCGATGGCGGTCGGAAGGATGTCCCCTTCCGCCCCCGAACGCCGTCAAGCAGGGAACGATCATCCGCTACGCCACGGAAGCCGGAATCCGCGTCCTCGTCGAAACCGGAACGTACGAAGGGCGAACCCTGCGGGCCGTGAGGCCGTATTTCGATCGCCTGTATTCCATCGAACTCGGGGAAGACCTCTACCGGAAGGCCTGCGCCCGATTCCAATCGGACCCGAAGGTCTTTCTGTTTCAGGGAGACAGCGGCGACCGCCTTCGCGACATCCTCGAGATCGCCGGCGACCAGCGGTGTCTCTTCTGGCTGGACGCGCACTACTCCCGGGGCGACACCGCGCGGGGCTCCGAAGACACGCCCGTTCTCCGCGAGCTTCACGCAATCGCGGGCCATTCGAGAAAGGACCATGTCATCCTTGTCGATGACGCCAGGTGTTTCGGAACGGATCCGGCCTATCCCGGACTCGGGCGGATGGAGGCTCTGGCCGCTCAACTGTTCCGCGGTTCTTCGTTCTCGGTGTCCGAGGACATCATCCGCATCGTCCCCTCAACACCGCCTCGATGATCGTCCGTCTCACGACCCCCTCCGCGTCCTGGCCCCTCGTCATGCAGACCCCTGGATCGTCCGGGGAATGGGACGACGTGTCCTTCCTCGTCGATCGGTCCGGAACGCTCGAGGCCGACGCTTGGGTTGTGTACGAGGAGGTCCCCGAAGAGACGACGACTCTCTGCCCTCCGGACCGGACGCTCCTGATCACGGGGGAGCCCCCGATGATCAAGACGTACCGCCCGGAGTACCTCGCTCAGTTCGCCCGCGTGCTCACGTGCCACGACATCCGCGGTTCTGGGGTTATCCGGGACCAGCAGGCGCTCCCGTGGCACTACGGGCGTTTTTTCGAGGCCTCGGGAGCGGAGCGTTTCGTCGAGTGTTACGATTCGCTCGCTGCACATTCGCCCTTCGAGAGGAAAGAGCGGAGCATCTCCATCGTCTGTTCGGCCAAACGAAAACGCGACGGTCACCGGAAGAGGGACGAATTCGTCACGGAACTCGAACGGTCCGGAATCCCCGGTCTCGACATCTTCGGCAGGGGCCGCGCCCGGGAAGCCGTCTGCAAGCGGGACGCCATCCTGCCCTACCGCTATCACATCGTCCTCGAAAATTCCGAATGCCCGGACTACTGGACGGAAAAACTCGCCGACGCCTACCTCGGCGGGGCGTTTCCGTTCTACTGGGGCTGCACGAACATCGAGAAGTACTTCCCCACCGGATCGTTCGTCCGGATCGATATCGGGAATCCCAGCGAGGCGTTGCGGACAATCCGCGATACAATCGCTGCGGGGACGTTCGAGCGGGCGCTTCCGCTCCTCGAAGAGGCGCGCGACCTCGTTCTGAACCGGTATAATCTTTTTCCGACGATCGTCTCGCTGTTCCGGGCGCTTCCATCGACGTCCGGAACAGAGCGGATTCCCGTAACGCTTCAGCCGGAGAGGAACTTCACGTTGAAAGGCAGAATCCGCCGTTTCTGGTCCGGCCCGGCGGGCGGACTGCGCTGACCGTCTCTCATGACAGAGCGGGCGCTGCACCATCCGTACGCTCACGGTGCGATACGGCCGTAAAGGAGTGTCTCTCATGAACGAACGCAAAACGTACCTGGTCACCGGGGGCGCCGGCTTCATCGGCAGCAACCTGGTTCATTTCCTCGTCCGGAACGGCTGCCGGGTCGTCACGCTCGACGCGCTCACCTATGCGGGCAACCTCGCCTCGCTGGAAAGTCTTCCCCCGCTCACGCCGGGCGGAGGGCATCTCTTCGTCCGGGGCGACATCGCGGACTCCGGCCTCGTCGGACGCCTCCTGGACGAACACAGGCCGGACGGCGTTTTCAACCTCGCCGCCGAGAGTCACGTCGACCGATCGATCGACGGCCCGGCCACGTTCATCGAGACGAACGTCGTCGGGACGTTCCGGCTGCTCGAAGCCGTGCGGCGTCACTGGACGTCCCTCGGCGACGATGCGAAGCGGGCATTCCGCTTCCTTCACGTCTCGACGGACGAGGTCTACGGCTCGCTCGGAGAGACCGACCTCTTCACGGAGGAGACGCCCTACGCGCCGAATTCCCCGTACTCGGCCTCGAAGGCCTCTTCGGACCACATCGTCCGCGCGTACCATCACACCTACGGCCTCCCGACGGTCACGACGAACTGTTCGAACAACTACGGCCCGCGCCAGTTCCCCGAGAAACTCATCCCGCTCACGATCCTCAGGGCTCTTGACGGGAAGACGCTTCCGGTCTACGGCGACGGGAAGAACGTCCGCGACTGGCTCTACGTCGAGGACCACTGCCGGGCGCTCCTGACCGCCATGGAGCGCGGTCGCACGGGCGAAACCTACAACATCGGCGGATCGTCCGAACGCCGGAACATCGACATCGTCCACCTGCTCTGCGACATCCTCGACCGGCTCCGCCCCCGCCCGGACGGACGAAGCCGCCGCGAGCAGATCGCGTTCGTCGCCGACCGTCCGGGGCACGACCGGCGCTACGCGATCGACGCGACGAAGATCCGGAACGATCTGGGGTGGAACCCGCTTGAGACGTTCGAGAGCGGCATGGAGAAGACGATCGATTGGTATCTGACGAACGGGGACTGGGTGGCGGCGATCCTGTCGCGACACTCCGACGGGACGGAACGCCGGGGGCTCGGCGACGGGGCCTCCGGAGAGAAGGGGGCGCTACGCGCATGAAGGGAGTCATCCTCGCAGGAGGAAAGGGGACCCGGCTCTACCCGCTCACGAAGACGCTGAACAAGCACCTGCTGCCGATCGGGACCGAACCGATGATCTACAACCCGCTGCGGAACATGAAGGCGTGCGGCGTCGACGAGGTCCGCGTCGTCACGAGTTCGGAACACATGGGGCAGATCGTGAGCTGTCTCGGGAGCGGTTCGGAGTTCGGGCTCGACCTGTCGTACAGCGTCCAGGACGAGGCCAGGGGGATCGCCGACGCGTTGCGCCGGGCGGAGTCGTTCGTCGGCTGCGAGAGCGTTCTCGTCCTGCTCGGAGACAACATGTTCGAGAACCCCGTAGACTATTTCGTCGACCACTTCCGGACCGAACAGGACGAACGCGGGGCCCGCGTCATGCTCACCGAAGTGGACGAACCCGTCCACTTCGGCATCGCGGCGCTCGACGAGCGGAACATCATCGAGATCCAGGATCTCGTCGAGAACTCGGGCTCCTCGTCGTCGGCGCCGAGCCTGATCCCTCCCGTCCGGCCGTAGCCGACCACCAGCATGAAGAGCGCTATCCCGATCGCCAGGGCGCCGAACAGCCAGCCGAAGTTCGCGGTCACCCAGCCCAGCGATGTCGCGCCCGCATCCGACAGGCTCTCGGGGGAGATGAACGCCCAGGCGATCACGGAGACCGTCACGGCGACTGCGCCTGCGAGCACGACCTTGTTCGTCGGGAAGGTGACGCCGGTCTGTTCGACTCCGATGCCGGGGATCAGCCCGGGGTGCGGTGCGGCCGGAGCCTCGGACGCGCGTTTGATCACCCGCTTCAGGCGCCCCTCGCCCGGCTTCGGCCCGTCTTTCGCGGGTTCCGGTTTCCGGGTCGTCTCAT
>CALFXN010000462.1 GCA_937957815.1 uncultured Synergistales bacterium | reverse complement strand
GTGCGCGGCGAACAGCAGCTTCGCGGACGCGACGAATGCGTGATCCGACGCGCCGATGAAAAGCGCGACCAGCGTCGCTCCCGCGAATGTCGAGAGGATTCCAGCGAGGAAGGCCGCGATCGTCGCGCCTGCGGTCGTTCCGTCGCGGACGATACGCCCGAAGAGGACGGAGGCGAGGATCGCCCCGATGCCCATCGTCGTCGTATTCGCTCCAAGGGAGAGAAGCCCGCCGAACTGGAAGAGCAGCGATTGCAGCAAGAGCGCCGTGAAGATCGCGGGGAACGCCGTCCATCCGAGCGCGAACCCGGTCATCGCAAGGAGCGACAGGTGTGCGGATCCCGGGCCGATGGAGACGTGCACGAGCGACGCGAGAAAGAAGGCGGAGGAGAACACGGCCGTCCGCGCGATCGTATCGGGCGTCAGTCGCCGGATTCCGACGGCCACGCCCGCCGAAGCGATTCCCCAGCCGACCGCGAGCAACTGGGGCGTGAGAATGCCGTCGCTGATATGCATTCCCGTTACCTCCGGGCGCGACGGCGCAGCAGCACGAACGCCGCGACGTTGAACAGCAGGCTCACGCCGAGCGCCGCCCGGATGGCGAGCGACGTCCCTTCGGGGAGAGAGCCTTTGCCTGATACGGGGGTTTTCGGAACGGAAGGCGAGTCGGACGAGAGCGGAGCGACGGGAATGGCTGCCTCGACGCGATGCCCCTCTTCGTCGCGGACGACCACGCGCCACGGACCGTCACGGTCGGGCGTGAACGCGAAGCGCCCAGCGGCGTCGGTACGGCCCGACTGGAACTCTATCGTGTCTGCCGGAGCGTACACTTTCGTTTCCGTATAGGCCATGGTTTCTCCCGTCGAATAGAAGAACTCGAGCGAGATCGGCGCACGTTCCGAAAATCGGTACCCGACGCCATGTGCGCAGGCGCTCACCGTCGCGAGGGAAAGGAGCGGCAGCGCTATGAGGAAGACGCGATACATTCGGTTCATGACGATTCACGACTCTTTCGTTCGGAAAGATAGGGCGGGTCGCGACTATTGCGGAATCACAACCCGCCCCGGGGGGTGGGAGCTATTTCACCAGAAACGTCAGGACCGAGCGGAGCTGTCGGCTGTCGTACTCGCCACTGACTCCGGTCGGATCGTTCGTCATCGCGCGGACCATCCAGAACCCCGGCTGCGTGATCTTCACGTGGACGACGCCGTCCTTGTCGCCCTCGGAATAGAACGCATAGGTATTCTCGTACTCGGGACAGAAGCCGTCATAGGTCGCCCAGACGGGGACTGACGTCGGCTGTCCCTTGCAGATCACCTTGAAATCGGCGTATCCGCCGACCTTGATATCGGCAGGGTTCGTGACCGGGACGATTTCGAGCTCCTGTCCGACGACGGTTGCGAAGTTCGCATCCCCGGCCTTTGCGTTTACGATCACTTTGGCGAATTTTTCGTATTTGATCGAACTCATGACCTTGAGCCCCTGGGCCTCGAGCTCCTTGCGGGTTCCGCTCTTCGCGCCCTGGTTCGTGCGGCTGTAGGGTTTCGCGGGGCGCTT
>CALFXN010000461.1 GCA_937957815.1 uncultured Synergistales bacterium | reverse complement strand
GAGATAAGGCCACGTGACTGGAGTTCAGACGTGTGCTCTTCCGATCTGGCGTTCTTGAGCGCGAGGATCGTGTCCGCTTCGTTCAGCGTGTATCCCCGGTCCGGAGCCCTTCGGATTCCCGGCTCGAAGGGAGGCGTTTCCGGAAGATCGTCGAAATCCGCGAACAGGGGCAGTCGTATCGTATCCATTCCGGCGGCCTCAGGCGAACGAATGTTCGACGATGTCGCGGACGCCCCGCGCGCCGTCCTCTACCCGTGCGAGGATGTCGAGCGTTTCCGCACTCGTGCGCGCGACGAAATCCGCGTCCGCGATCGACAGGAGGTTGATCCGGACGTTGTGCGACGCCCCGACCGCGGCCGCGTTCGCCGTCAGCGCCGCGACGCCCGCGTCGGAGAGCGCGTTCCTGTTTCCCATCGCCGCGACGTCGTGCGAAAGAGCGACGACCCGTTCGCACAGGCGGAGCGTTTCGAGCGGCACAGAGGCCGCGCCTTTCATGGCCTCCTGCATGGCGCGCCGCCGCGCCGCCTTCTCGTCGTCCGTCCCCTTCGGGAGCTTCAGCGCCTGCATGTAGGCGTTGAAGGCCGCCGTGTCTTCCTCCATGAGCGAGAGGAAACGTCTCGAGAGTTCGTCGCCATCGCGGACGGCCGCTTCCATCGCGGCCCGGACGCCGTCGGCGTCCGTCGTCTCCCGAGATGCGGGTCGGCCGGCCGAGAGGCGGCCGACCATCGCCACGAGAGAGGCCCCGAGCGCGCCGCAGAGCGCCGCGACGGACCCGCCGCCCGGCGCGGGGGAGTCGGACCCGAGATCAGAGAGGAAATCGCGTACCGTCATATCGGAAAGTTTCATCGTCATTTCTCCTTTCGCCTGAATCCTTCAAACGACTCGCGCGATCAGTCGAGCTCGCCGACGCGTTCGACAACCGCCCTGACGACCTCGCCGCTTCTGACGAGACCGCAGACGGCGTCCATGAGCGGGGAGAGATACGTGTCCCGCTCGACGAACGGCGCAACGCCGCGGACGCAGTCGCGCGCGGCCGCCGTTCCGGGGGCCGGGGCGAGCGGCATGCTGAACTCGAGCGCCTGCGCCGCCGTGAGCAGTTCGACGCCGAGAACCTTCACGACGTTTTCGAGAATCGTCCGGGCCTTCCGCGCGGAGTAGGCCCCCATCGAGACGTGGTCCTCCTGATTGGCCGACGTCGGGATCGAATCGACCGACGATGGATGCGCAAGCACTTTGTTTTCGGACACGAGCGCCGCGGAGACGTATTGCGGAATCATGAAGCCGCTGTTGAGACCGCTCCCCGTCACGAGGAACGGCGGCAGCCCGGAGAGCGATTCGTCGACGAGACGGGCCTGCCGTCTCTCCGAGATGCTCGCGATCTCCGCCGCCGCGATGCCGAAGTAGTCCATCGCGAGCGCGAGCGGTTCGCCGTGGAAGTTCCCCTGGCTGATGACCGCCTGGTCTTCGGGGAAAATCAGCGGATTGTCGGTGACGGAATTGATCTCCGTCTCGAGAACGCCCGATACATGGTCTATCGCGTCCCGGCATGCGCCGTGGACCTGGGGGACGCAGCGGAGCGAATAGGCGTCCTGGACGCGCGTGCCCTTATGCTGTTCGAGGATTTCGCTCCCCGCGAGCAGCCGTCGCATATTCGACGCGACGCGCCCCTGCCCTCTGTGCGGCCGGAGCGCGTGGGGACGCGGATCGAATGCCGCCGTCACGCCGTGCATCGCCTCGAGCGACATCGCCGCCGCGATATCGGCGGTCCGGACAACGTTTCCGGCGTCGTACGCCGCGAGCACCCCCATGGCGGCCATCGCGGCAGTTCCGTTGTTGAGCGCAAGCCCTTCCTTGGCTTCAAGCTCCAGCGGCCTGAGGCCGCAGAAAGACAGCGCCTCCGACGTCGGCATCCGCTTCCCGTCGTAGACACACTCGCCCAGACCCAAAAGCGCGATGCCGAGATGCGAGAGCGGGCAGAGATCGCCGCTCGCCCCGACGGAGCCCTGGCTCGGGATCACGGGCAGGATGCCCGCATTGAGCATGTCGCACAGGAGTTCGACGGTCTGGACGCGGATCCCCGAATGCCCGCGCGCGAGCGTGTTGATCCGGAGCGCCATGATCGCCCGGACGACATCCTCGGGGAAGGGATCGCCGAGCCCGCACGCGTGGCTCCTGAGAAGGTTGGACTGCAATGTCCGGACATCGTTCTTGTCGATCGCGACGGACGCGAGGTCGCCGAACCCCGTCGTCACGCCGTAGATCACCCTGTCGACGGAGGTCCACTCCGCCACGAGCGCGGCCGAGGCTGCCATCTTCGACCGCGCCTCTTCCGAGAGAAACACCGTCGCCCCGTCCCGGGCGATCGCCGCCACATCCTGGATCGTCAGGGATATACCATCGAGCGCCACATTTCGTTTCGCCATTGCGTACGCGCACCTCCGAAAAGATTTCAGGTATCCGGACCGCGCTTTATTGTATGCCAAACACTTCTTTGTCGCAAGATTCAAAGGTGCTCAAACGAAAATACCCCCCGTTAACAGATCGATCTTCCCGTCGCGACCCGTTCTCCAAGCTTGAACACCTCGGCGACGACCGTTCCGCCCGCGTGGTAGGCGAGCGCGGCGGGAGTCTCCCCGTCGAGCAGCAGGAAATCCGCCTGCTTTCCGGCCCCGAGGCTTCCGACGCGGTCGGCGAGCCCAAGGGCGTATGCGGCGTTGAGCGTCGCCGCCGTGAGCGCCTCTTCGACGGTGAGACCCATCTGCATGACCGACAGCCCGAAGACGAACGGCATCGACTCGCAGTAGCACGATCCCGGATTGCAGTCCGTCGCGACGGCGACCGCGATCCCCCGCTCGATCATGTTGCGCGCGCGGGCGTAGGGCTTCCGGAGACTGTACGCCGTCGCGGGAAGGAGATTCGCGACGACCCCGGCCCGGGCCATCGCGTCGAGTCCAGCGTCCCCGGCCGCGAGAAGGTGCTCGGCCGATATGGCCCCGACCTCGGCGGCGAGCGCCGCGCCGCCCGTGTCGTGGACCTCGTCGGCGTGGACGCGCGGACGCAGTCCGGCCCGCTTGCCGGCCTCGAGGATCCGGCGGCTCTGGTCGACGGAGAAGACGCCCTCCTCGCAGAAGACGTCGCAGAACGTCGCGATCCCCTGGTCGGCGGCCACGGGGATCATCTCCCGGACCAGAAGATCGACGTAGGCGTCGGGAGAGCTTCGAAATTCGGCGGGAACCGCGTGCGCGCCCATGAACGTGACTGCTGCGTCGAGCGGCGTCTCGCGACGGACCCGGTCGATGACCGCGAGCATCCGGAGCTCCGTCGCCGTATCGAGCCCGTAGCCGCTCTTCATCTCCATCGTCGTCGTCCCGGAGGCGAGGGCGCGGAGCGCGTTCGACCTCGTGACGCGGTAGAGCTCCTCGTCAGTCGCGTTCCGTACCGCGTTGACGGACGAGAGGATGCCGCCGCCGCGCCTGAGGATCTCGAGATAGGGGACGCCGGAAAGCCGGAGCGAGAACTCTTCCTCCCGCGTCTTCGCGAAGCACGCGTGCGTGTGCGGGTCGACGAACCCCGGGATGCAGCAGCGCCCCCCGCCGTCGATCTCCGTATCGACGCGTCGCCCCTTCGCCATGGCAAGGACGCCGGCCTCCTTTCCGACGGCCTCGATACGACCGTCGGCGATCAGCATCGCGCCCGGCGCGTGGCGGACCACGTCCCCCTGAAGGGCGCCCGCCGAAGGTTTCCCATGATCGACGGGCGTCACGAGCGCGACATTCCGGAGCAGTCCGAGGGTCATTCGGACGCGCCCCCGCTCTCGAGAAGCCGGACTTCGAGCACCTGCCTCGGGTCGAAGTCCTTCACCTGGAGGTAGTAGGCCGCGCTCCTGAGAATCGCGTCGGCCGGAATCATGCCGTAGATCTCCGTGTCGAGCACGCGGACGCCGTAGCGTGCGGCCTCCATCCGGACGACCTCGAGGATCCGGTACAGGTCCGCCTTTTCGTAGTCGACGATGTTCATGCTGACCTGGACGATGCCACGCTCCGCGAGATCGACGCCCATCGCCTTGACGGCCGGGAAGCCGCCGCCCGACGCGCGGATGGTTTTCGCGATCGTGTCGGCCACGGCGACGTCGGACGTCCCGAGGTTGATGTTGAACGCGACGAGAAACCTCCTCGCCCCGATGACGGTCGCGCCCGCCGTCGGGTGGAGCTTCGGCTCGCCGACGTCGGGATGCCGTTCGGTGTTGGCGACTTCCATCTTCAGAACCTCGTACTGCCCCTTGCGGATGACTTCGAGGCGTTTGCGGTCCGGACGCGTCGCGGCGTCTTCGTAGAAGTACACGGGAATTCCCGTCTCGCGGTGGTAGCGGGTACCGAAGTCGCGCGCGAGACGGACGCACTCGTCCATCGCGATGTTGCGGATGGGCGTGAACGGAATGACGTCGACCGCGCCGATGCGCGGATGAGCTCCGGTGTGGGCGTTCATGTCGATGTGTTCCCTGGCCGACAACGCGGCCTCGATCAGTGCGTCGCAGATCGGTTCGGGTTCCCCCGCGAGACTCACGACGAGCCTGTTGTGATCCGCGTCGGCGCGGTAATCCAGCAGCGAGCATCCGTTCCGTCCGCGAAACGGCGCGACGATCGCCTCGATGACATCCTTTCTCCGTCCCTCACTGAAATTCGGCACGCATTCCACAAGTCGCATGGGCTCTATGCCCCTCCTTTTCGCTGGTGCGGTTTTACGTCACTATACCCGCTCGCGCGGGAAAACGGAAGATCCGGACGAACGCATACGAAAAAACGGGCCGCCGGTATCTCTCCGGAATGCCCGTCCGCGCCCGGTGCGGCCGACGTCAGAAATTTCCGGCGACTGTGAGGCGCCTGCGCGGCTTCGTGCAGCGATAGACGAACGCCGGAGGGATGTTCCTGAGGACGAAGGAGATCCGGACGTCCTCGAAGCGTGCCTCGAGTTCCCGCCGCATCTGCTGGGAGTACTGGAACGCGATGAACATCCCGGACGGAGCCAGGGCCGACCGGACAGCGTCGAGGATCCGCCGCCTGAGATCGGCCGGGAAGACCGCGAACGGGAGGCTCGACAGAATGTAGTCGAAACCACCGGCGCCGCGCGAACGCGCCACGTCGTCGAGAAGCGCCGCGTCCGGATAGTACTCGGGACCGGGATATTCGGCCTCGAGCTTCGAGCGCATGACGGGGTCGATTTCGAAGACGAACAGCCGGCAACCCGGTACGACTCTCCGGCAGATCCGGCGCGTGAAGACGCCCGTCCCCGCGCCGAGTTCCGCGATCGCGCGGGAGCCTTCCCAGTCCACCGGAGAAAGCATTGCGCGCGCAAGGAAGCGGGAACTCGGCGTGATGCTGCCGACCCGTCTCGGAGCACCGATAAACCGCTTGAGAAACAGGAGCTTTTCCGTGTATTCTTTCAACATCGAACACTATCCTCCGAATCAAAGGTGCGGATTCCTCCCGCGAAACCGGGCGGGACTTTGTGAATGCACCGGACATTAACAGCAGTGACAGATCGTTGTCAAGCGGACCTGGCGGAGAGATATTCGCATATCATATGAAAGGGATGACGACATGTCTCTGAGAGAAACGGCCGCCGTCGCGAAACGCGAGCTGACCGTCTGGCGCGATGTCCTCCGGGACGACCGGACGCCTCGTGCCGCGCGCTGGATTCTGGCCGGACTCTTCGCCTATCTCGCGAGCCCCGTCGATTTCATCCCGGACTTCATTCCCGGACTCGGCTTCCTCGACGACCTTCTGATTCTCGCCGGAGGGCTATGGCTCGTCCGGAGACTCGTTCCGCCGGGCGTCATCGCTGACGCCCGGGCGGCATATCCGAAAGCGCACGGAAAGGAGCTGCACGAATGATGAAAATACGTCGTCCCGATGAGGCGCGGAGGTTCGTGACAAGCGACGACTCGGAAGTCGTCGAGGTCTTCCATCCCGACCGGGAAAACCTGCCGAACGGGATGGCCTGCAGTATCGCCCACGCTCGCGTCGCCGCCGGGAGCGCGACGGCCCCTCATTCCCTCGCGACGTCGACGGAAGTGTACTGGATCCTGTCCGGACGCGGACAAATGCACATCGACGCCGAAACGTCCCCAGTCGAGCCCGGCGACGCGGTGCTCATCCCTCCGGGCTCGGTCCAGTGGATCGAGACCGCGGGGAGAGAAGACCTCGTCTTTCTCTGCGTCGTCACGCCTCCGTGGAAGGCAGGGGACGACCGCAGGAGAACCGCCGCGATCCCCTGACGCCTCCGCCGACGCATCGCACGGCCTGACATGCCGTACCTTCGAAGACTGTGATATCATGGTTTCGGAAGATCACGGCACTATTTCATATTGAATACAAAATTGAGGAGGACTCCCTGTGCGACGGATACTGCCTGCGATTCTCTCTCTGCTCTGCGCGATTCTCGCGGGAGGCGAGGTTCTGGCCGAAGTCATCTGCGACATGAGAACAAGCCTCTATTACAAACCCGATTGCGCGTTTCTCCCCCTTGCGGAATTCCAGGAAGTCCTGCCGGATGAGCAGACCGCATTCCGTCAGGGCTACCGGAAGAGCCCCCGGAGTTTCCTCGAAGATGAACATCGCATGGAGGTCCAGCTCTCCGCCTACTGGGATCAGTTCCTTCGGGACACCCTGACCCTGTACCCCCGGAACCATGCGCTTACGAAACGCGTTCACGCCGTCGCCGACCGCATCCTTCCGGTCGTGACCCGGAATTACGTCCCGCTCAAGGCGTACGTTACCGCGGGGAAAGGGATGCTTTCCTTCACAGTGCTCGGAGGAGGGCTCGTACTCACCGGCGATCTCGTCGAGGCGTGCGCGACCGACGACGAACTCGCGGCGCTCATTGCGCACGAACTCGCGCACTTCGACCGGGAGGATCTCCTCCGCGCGATCGGCGAGATCAAGGGGATGGATCTTTTCGTCGCCGTCGCGATGGATCACGCGTTCACGGCGCGGGAGCTGAAACACGTCCTCGAGGCGACGCTTTCGGTCGCCGCGAAAGGATACGACGCGGATACCGAGGCGCGGGCGGATGCGCTCGCCATGGTCTACATGAGCCAGGCCGGGTTTCCCCCCGAGGCGTATCTCTCCGCGATGGACCGGCTCGGACGCGCCGGAGCGCACCGCACCTTCCTGAGCCGCCACCAGAATATGACGGCGAAGGTCAACGCTCTCGCGAAACTGCTTCCCGATCTCCGCCACAAGGGAGAGATCCCGATGGAAAAGGTCACCCTCTCGCCGGAGTACACGCTCGATGCGGAATCGCTCAGGAGCCGGGCGCTGCAGGCGCTCGGAAGAAACGATGTCCGCCTGCGCGTCTTCGAGTGTCTCGGGGAGAAGCTTCCCTACCGGGGTCTGTACGTCCGGATCGAGGATCTCATGTCCGAATTCGGATCGGAGGATTCCCGGACGAAACTCGCGGAGGCGCTCCGAGGCGCGTATCTCCCGACGTACCCGCGGTTTTCCTACGTGACGATCGAACTGACCCGCTCCTGGAAGAAGGAGGGCTTCCACACGTCCTCCTTCGCTCTGGACTAGGGAGGGATGTCCGTGCGCCCGCATTTTTCTTTCGCGCCGGTGGTATTCGCGACCATCGTCTTTGCCGCTTTCGTCCCGGAAGCGTCGGGGGCCTCCCCGCTTCCGAAGACGGGACGCGTCGCGTTCGTCCTTCAGGCGGCGGATCCGGCGGACATGCCTGCCGCGTCGATCATCGAGACGGAGGACATGATCCGCAGGGGGTTGATCGCAGCGGGCTATACGGTCGTTGACGAGCGGAAGCTCGAACGCATCCGGAGGGACCGGGCGGCGTTGCTCGCGCTCGAGGGGAACGCGGAGGGCATCCTGAGGCTCGGCGCTCGATACGGCGTGAACACCTTCGTCAGGGGAAACGTCTCCGTTCACGCGTCCCGGAAGAACGACGCGAACCTCTACACCGCGACCGCAGTGATTTCGGTCAGGGCGGTCGCGAGCTCGGCGGCCTTCGTCTTTTCCGAGACGATCGAAGGCCGCGACATGGGCTACACGCCTCAGGACGCGCGGCACAGGGCGCTCGCGCAGGCGGCGAAAACCATGGAAGCCCGCCTCGCGGGAGAAGTCCGTCCCTCCCCGACGCCCTCATTCGAGCGGTCCAGGCTCCGGCTCGTCGTCCGCAATATCCCTTCCTTTCAACAGGCGAACGCGATTCTGGAAACGTGCAGGACCGCGCAGGGAACGATGAGCGCGGCGATGAAGGGGTACGGCGAGGGGGCCGTGACGATCGAGGTCGATTTCGTCGGCGACGCCGCCCGCCTCCGCCAGGCGCTTCTCGACAGGGGGCTTCCGCTGTCGTTCGCTCCCGTCTCCGGAACGACGCTGGAGGCCGTCCGCCAATGACGGCCGCATGGACGGCTCGGATGAAGTCATCCTTTCCGATCGTCTGCTTGTGGTGCGTTCTCCTCGTCGCGCTCCCCGCTCAGGCGGCGATGCGCATCGGCGTCATCGACTTCCGGGATGCGTCGGGAAGCGGACTCAACGCCGCCGCGCTGCGCGCGCTCACGGCGACGCTCGTCGAAGAACTGTACAAAACCCGGTGTTTCGAAATCGTCGAACGGGAGCGTATCGACGAGATCGCGCGACGGAAGAGCCTGATTCTCCAGGGATTCCTGCCACAGTCGCAGGCCGCGGACATCGGACAGGAACTCGAGGCCCGGGCGCTCGTCACCGGCGTCGTCACGGGATGGAGCGTCGTCCGGACCCCGGGAATGGGCAACGACAGGGCGGTCGGGCAAGTCGCGCTCGACGTCCGCGTCGCCGACGCGCAGACTGGGCGGGAGCTCTTCCGGGTCGCGGCCGGCGGGACGGCCGACACCCTTTCCGCGAACAATCTTTTCCGGAAGGCGACGCAACGCCAGGGCGAAAACGACCTCATTCTCGCGGCGGCGGCATTTCTGGCGGCCAGGGAAGCCGCGATCCGGATCGGAACGCATCCGGCGCTCGTGAAGCCCCTGAGCGTCCTCTCTTTTTCTCCTTCCGGCGACAGGGATTTCGTCGTCGTCGACGCCGGGAGCACCTCCGGAACCATCCGGCGCGGAGACAGACTCGTCGTCTGCAGGGAAGGCGAACCGATCCGAAACGACAAAAACGATATCATCGGAATCAGCACGCAACGCGTCGCCCTCCTCGAAGTCGTCGTCCTCCTGCCGAGATCGTCGAAGTGCGCCATTCTCGAGGGGCGGCGGGAGGATATACGCCCCGGAGACACCGTCATCTTCGCGACCGGAGAGTCGTCCGCCCCCGCCGGAAAGAGATGATTTCCCCCCGAACGTCGCCACGCGGAGAATGGTACAATATGGAATTATGGTTCCAGCGATTCTTCACATTCAGGCGTTTTCTGGGAGTGAGCGGCATGGGAGTGGAATGGGACGAAAGCCTCTCCGTCGGCATCGGGATCATCGACGATCAGCACCGGAAACTCATCGAACGCGTCAACGCGTTCGCCGATGCGACGGAGAGCATGGATTCGAGGGAGATCGAAAACACGATCAATTACCTGACCGGATACGTCATCCAGCACTTCGGGGCGGAGGAGCTCATCATGATCCGAAACCGGTACCCCCGTTTCAAGGAACATCGCGACGAGCATTCGTCGTTCGTGAAGCAGGTCTTCGATGTGTTTTCGCTCCTCGGGGAACGCCCGATGACGAAGGAAGAGGCCGTCGCGCTCAGAGACACGCTCGTCCGATGGGTGACGCATCACATCAGAGTGACGGACCACGGTATCAGCGAGACGACGAAAGGGGCACTCGCATGAGCGGCGGAATGCCCCCACTGGACTCCATGCACCTCGACGTTCTCCGCGAAATCGGGAACATCGGCGCGGGAAATGCGGCGAGCGCGCTTTCGGGTCTTCTCGCAACGAAAGTCGATATGAAAGTGACGCGCGTTCTGACGATGCCGTTCAACGAAATCGTCGATTTCGCGGGAGGCGCCGAAACGCCCGTCGCGACCGTCTACGCCCGCTTCGAGGGGAGCATCGCCGGCAACGTCCTCTTCGTGATCGGGATCGATCAGGCCATTGCCCTGATCCGCCACGTAACCGGAGCCGTCGAGAACGACGGACTTTCCGACATGGGTTTTTCCGTGCTCCAGGAGACTGGAAATATCGTCATCGGTTCGTGCCTGACCGCGATGTCCGACTTCCTCGGATTCGAACTGCTTCCGTCCGTCCCGACGCTTGCGGTGGACATGGCGGGGGCGATCCTGAGCTTCAGCCTCTCCGAGATCGGGCGGAGCGCCGACGAGGCGATCATGATCGACGCGGGGATCACCCCCGAGGGATCGAGCCTCTCCGGCGGTTCCGGACGGCTCTTCCTCCTCCCCGATCCCGAATCCTTCGGCCGGATGTTCGCGGCATTGGGAGTGCGGATCGATGGCTAACACACGGATCGGAATCGCGGAAGCCGCCGTCGTGAGGAACCCGGATTCCGTCACGACGCTCGGGCTGGGATCGTGCATCGGCGTCGCGATGTTCGACAGCTCGCTCAGGATCGGTGGGCTCGTCCACGTCATGCTGCCGGACTCGAAGCTCTCGAAGACGAAGGACTTCAACGCGGCGAAATTCGCCGACACCGGAGTGTCGCTGCTGTTCGACATGATGCTGAAGGCCGGTGCGGGCAAGAGCCGCATCGTGGCCAAGATCGCCGGCGGCGCCCAGATGTTCTCGATCGGGAGCAGCGGAGATTCGATCCTCCGCATCGGTCCCCAGAACGCAGAGGCGTGCAGGGCCGCGCTCAGGAAACTGGGGATCCCCCTCGTCGCCGAAGAGACCGGCGGCAACCACGGCCGGACCGTGGAACTGTTCACCGACTCGGGCGAATACGAGATCCGCGCGATCGGCAAGGAGAAGAAGCGGATCTAGCCGAGCCTGTCGACGACGACGCACCCGGCGCTCACGACGAACCGGACGTCGTTCGCCAGACACGCGTCCGACGGGTGTGTGTCGTAGTTCCCCCCGAAGACGGTAATGTCCGCGGTCATTCCGGCCGCGAGCGTTCCCTGTTCGCGCTCGGAACGGCCGGCCCATGCGCCGCCGGTCGTGTAGAGCGCGAGCGCTTCCCGGGAGGACAACCGTTCTTCCGGGTGCCAGCCGCCCCGCGGGACATCGTTCTCGTCCGTTCTCGTCATCGCGCACCGCATTCCGAGCAGCGGAGACACGGATTCGATGGGGCAGTCGGACCCTCCCGCGAGCCGTACGCCGCATGCCGCCATCCTCTTCCACGCATAGCTGTCCGCCGCCCGCGCCTCCCCGATCCGCGGAGTCACCATGGGCCAGTCGGACGCCACGAACCGCGGCTGGATGTCCGCAACGATCCCGAGCGCGGCCATCCGCTCCCACATCGCGCTCTTCATGATCTGGCAGTGGATGAGGCGGTGACGCGGATCGGGGCGCGGGGTTCGGCGCATCGCGGCTTCGATGCAGTCGATCGCGACGCGGGCCGAGCGGTCGCCGATGACGTGGATCGCGACCTGACTCCCGGCGTCGTGCGCCCGCGCGACCATTTCGCGGAGTTCTTCCTCCGGGATGCTCAGGATGCCCCGTTCCCCCGGGGCGTCTTCGTACGGCGCCTCGAGCGCGGCGGTCCGGGCTCCGAGCGATCCGTCGAGAAGGATCTTCACCGGTCCCCGGCGGACGAGCGGTGATCTCCACTGGAGGGCGTCGGCCCCGCGGAGCATCTCTTCGACATCCTTCGCGCAGCGCGCGTGAAGTTTCACGCGGATCCGCAGCGGGAACTCGCCGGAAGAGGCGAGCGATTCGAGCGCCGAGACGGCGCGACGGAGCTGTTCCCCGCTTCCGACGTCGTCGGAGTGGACTTCCGTCAGTCCCGCCCGCGACGCTTCCCTCGCTCCCGCGAGAAACCGGCGCTTCAGGACGTCGTCGGACGGATCGGGCAGATGTCGCCACACCCACATCAGCCCCGATTCGACGACCATCCCGGACAGGCTTCCGTCGGAGCGGCGCCGGAAATTCGTCTCGCTTCCGGGGTCCAGCTCGTCGAGCGGCAGCGATTCGAGCCCCTTCGTATTCAGCACGGCGACGTGGGCGCAGAGGCGGACGAGAAGGAGCGGATATCCCGGGAAGGCGGCGTCGAGATCCTCCCTGTCCGGCAGGCGTCGATCCGCCATCCGGTTCTGGTCCCATCCGCGCCCGACGACCCAGGTTCCTTCCGGAACGCGCTTCGACGCGACGAAGTCCCTCAGGCGATCCGTCATCTCCCGGATCGAGCCGACGCCCCGGAGGTCGGCCTCCTCGAGCGCCGTCCCGAGGCACAGAAGATGCATGTGGCTGTCGGTAAGCCCCGGAACGACCGTGCACCCCGCGGCGTCGACGTACCGCGTAGCGGCATCCGCAAGCCCCCCGATGTCGGACGCTCGGCCCGCGGCGAGGATTTTCGTCCCCGCGATCGCGACGGCTTCGATTCCCTCGCCCGTCGGGAATGTTCCTCCTCTGATGATGCAGTCGGCTCGTTGCATGCGTTTCCCCTCCGTCTCTTCGTGGTTCGCGATGCCCGTGCCCGTCACCGGGACGTTGCCGCCTCCGCGAGGTGGAGAATCTTGTCCGTCGCCTTGAGTCCCGTCCCCGTGAGCACGGCGACGATACACTCGCCGCACCGGAGCGCACCCGTCCTGAGCAGCGCCGTTACGGCCGCGCCCGCGACGGCGCTCGTCGGTTCGACGTAGAGTCCCGCCCGCGCGAGGCGGAAGCAATTGGACGCGACATCGTCCTCCGCGACCGTCAGAAACGCCCCGCCGCTCCGCCGGACCGCCGAAAGCACCTGCCGGCCGCGGACCGGAAGCGCGGAACTGATACCTTCGGCGATCGTTTCGCGCTTTTCGATCGCCGCGGGAGTCTCCGATCCCGTTTCGAACGCGCGGAACAAGGGCGCGCAGTTCGCGGCCTGGACCGCGTAGATTCTCGGGAGCTTCGCCGCGGCTCCCATGGCCAGAAGCTCCGAAAACGCGAGATCGCACCCGAGGACGAGGCTGCCCTGCCCCGCCGGAACGATGACGGCGTCCGGAGCGCGCCTTCCGAGCGCCTCCCAGAGTTCGTAGCCGAGCGTCTTCACGCCGTGGGCGAAGTACGGGCTCCAGTTGTGGCTGGCGTAGTACATATTCTCCGCCAGCGCGGTTTCTTCGGCGGCGCGGGTCGTCGCCTCGCGGCTGCCGGGAACGCGGACGAGTTCCGCCCCGTACGACGCTATCTGGACGCATTTCCCCGCCGACGTATAGTCCGGCACGAAGATCCGGCATCCGATTCCCGCCCTGGCGCTGTAGGCCGCCATCGCGGCCCCGGCGTTGCCCGACGAATCTTCGATGATCTCCCGGACTCCGAGTTCGCGGAGACGGTTCACGAGAACCGCCGCGCCTCGGTCCTTGTACGAGCCGGTCGGGCAGAGAAAGTCGAGTTTCCAGAGAATCTCCGCCCCGTCCCAGTCTACGGGAACGAGCGGCGTTCCTCCCTCCCCAAGCGTCACGGGCGTCTGCGTCCCGCACGGGAGCGCCTCGCGATACCGCCAGACCGACATCGCGCGCCCGGAAAGATCTCCTGGCGCCCCGCCCCTGTCGTTCACCCAATCGAGCGGCGCGCCGCAGGGGCATCGCCAGAGCAGCGAGGACTCCCTGCGGGTCTCGCCGCACACCGAACATCGAAGCATGTCCCCATCCCCCTCCCGAAACGTTCAGGTCTTCAGATCGTACCCGCTTGTACCCGCCGCCCGGCTCTGACGGACAGCGCCCGTCGGGACGATCCTCCTTCAGTCGAGCCTGATGAGTCTGATCGTCAGCCGGCGTTCGTCTTCGTCGAACCGGACGTCGGTCTCGTCGGTCATCGCGCCGACAAGGCCGAGCTGGAAGACCGCGTCGTCGCTTCCGAACAGATTCCAGTAATATTCGTCCGTCTCGACGCTTCGGGGACACGCGAGCCGGCGCGAGAGCTGCTCCGTCTCCGGATGCGTTCCGGGCGGGAAAACCGCCGCGACGGCGATCTCCCACGCCTTCGGCAGGCGCCGGAGAGCGGTGTCGACCTGAGTCGCCCCCGCCGAGAGGCACCACGCGACGAGTTCCCCCGACAGGCGCGAAAGGAGGAGGCTGTGATGTCTCACGCGTCTTTCCTCCCCGAGAACGCTTCGATCAGCGGCACGAGAAACGCCGCGACGAGCCCGCCGGCGAATCCGTTGTTGTAGAGATTGAACCCCGCATGCAGGATCCCGACGTGAAGAACGACCGACGAATGGAGATACCCCGCAGCCACTCCCGCGAGGGGACCGAAGCTTCCGGCCACCGGAGCGAGCGTCGTGCAGAAGAGCGCGGCGAGTTGCACGGGCGGATCCTGAAGGCTCCACGATTTCGTGAGCCCGCCGAGGACGACCCCGAAGAGGACCGGAAGCGTGTTGCGCGTCGTCTTGCCGAGCGCGCTGAAGCCGACGACCGTAAGCAGCCCTCCGATCGTCGGGCCGTTGAGATCGCCTCCTATCGCGACGAGATACGAAAGAAATACCAGGCCGTTGAGCCCCATGTTCATCAGCGTCGGGGCATAACCCGAAAGGTCAGGAAAATCCGTCAGCAGTCTCCCGGGGTATCCCCAGATCTCCCGGATCCCCCTGAACGATTTTCCGCCTGCCACGTACCCGGCGAGGAGGATTCCCGCGAAGAGCGCGCCAAGGAAAGCGAGGATCAGCGGATCGATGCCGCGGTGCCAGATCACCCGGCTCTGGGGAATGAACCCGAAGGACCGGTAGATCGAGATCGCAACCGTTCCGACGAGACCGGCCGTGAATCCGATATTGTACAGGTTGAATCCCTTGTGGAACGAGAGCATCGCCGTCGAGAGCGGCGGAAGCAGGAATCCCATCGCGACGCCGACGGCCCCTCCGGCGATGACCCGGCAGACGAGCGGCCCCTCGAGTCCGAACATGATCTGCGACACCATCGGGGAAAGAGCCGTTCCGAAAAGGGCCACGTAGAGGAAGCGGACGAAGGGCCGGCGCTGAACCTGAGCGTAGAGCCAGACTCCCGCGACGACGAACCAGACGTTGGCGATGTTCTTGCCGAAGAAGGAGAAGCCGGCGATCGTGAAGACGGCCGCGAGAGAGAGCCCCCGTATTTCGGTCCGGATCGTGCCGAGAAGCACCGTGAAGGCCAGCATCAGCAGCCCGCTGTTCACGAAGGCCGCGCCGGGTCCGCCGATCACGAAGTAGTCCGAGATGAGGTAGTCGGGCTCCCTGACTATGTTCCAGAGTCCGGAGACGATCCCGGAGGGGCGGTCGAGAAGCAGTCCGAAGCACAGAAACATGACGGACACGACCGTCAGAAAGATGATCCGGTTCCCAGTGTTCTCTTCCGCGAGACGTTTCATCACAACACCTTCCCTCCGGACGATGCGATGCAGCGATGCCCTGAGGGATAAAAGCATACGGCAGCGAGGCGAATCGGGCAATGGGAAACGACGGAATCCGCGAAAGCGCGATTTTTCCCCAAGACCCTTGAATCTACCGATAGGCCCCTCAGATATCCGAGTGGTATACTCACAGATCGGAAGAGCACACGTCTGAACTCCAGTCACGTGGCCTTATCT
>CALFXN010000460.1 GCA_937957815.1 uncultured Synergistales bacterium | reverse complement strand
GGCGACGGCGTCGTTCAACCGGAGAACCGATTGCGCCGCCCGTCCGGAAAGGAAAACTCCAGAAAAGATGACGATCGCGAGAATACCGGCAATCAGAGCGATCGTCACGCGATGTTCCCTCATGACGCCCGACATGACGGCAGTCTCCGGAAGGACGACCACAACGAGCCAGTCGATTCCGGGAAGATCCCGCAGGGGACAGACCCGCAACGTGTATCTCCTGCCGTCGAGCGTGAATGAAAGATCCTCCGCCGAACGGACATTACCGAACGTCCCGAAGCGCTTCGCAATCGACTCCGCAGCGCGTCGCACCTCGGGAACGGCGCTGTCGAGGACATTGACGCGTCGTTGCATTCCGGTCTCCGCGACGACCGTGAAAGGCATTTCCCGTACGGACGACGCCACGAGAAATCCAGAACGCTCCATGACAAAGGCGAGCCCCGTGGGGCTGAAATGAAGTCTCGAGAGGAAGCGGGCGATGTGCGACAGGAAGACATCCACCGTGACGACGCCAAGCAGTTCCCCTTGCCGCGAATGGACGGGAAGGCTCGCCGGAAGGGCCATGTCCTGTCCCGTGAAGAGAACATAGATATCGCTCCAGACGGACGTTCCCTTCAGGACGGCATCGATATACCAGGAGCGCGTCCGAGCGTCGAAATTCGGAATACGCGCCAGAAGCCGGCCGAGCCGTCCTTCTTCGTCGACCTCATATTTCCGGAAAGTTCCGGCGACGAATCCATCTGTCAGGATCACGTATCGCGCGTCGCTGGACGTTTCCCTCCCGCTGTTGACCAGTCCTCCACTGGAATTGCCGAAGGAGATGCTCGAGACGGCCCCGAAGATGCCGATCTGTTCCCGAAAGCGGCTGGCAAGCCCCGAAGGGTCGTCCGGGGCGAGGAGCCCTTTTCTGAGGCTTCCGGCATTGGCCCGGTTTATGAGATGCGGAACGGAGAGAAAACTTTTTACGTGCTCCTCAATGCGGGACGAAATCTCGTCCCGCAAAACTTTCGATACATCGGCGACGGCATGTCGCCCGCCATCGAACGCGACATATCCGACAAGACCGGTCGTCAGAATTATGACCGCGATCATCGAGGCAATCAGAACGTTCTTCAGGGAAACCTCGGCAACCGGCTTCATTCCGTGTCAATTCCTTCCCGTGGTGACGGCGCAGGACCCGTCCCTGCACATTCATCGTGATGATTATAGCGCACTGGAGAAATCGCTACGGTTCCGCCCCGTCTCTTTGACGAAACACGTCCGCCGCGAGAAGGCACACTCCGAGTCCGACCCAGAGATCCGCGATATTGACGAAGAGCCCGGGGATTCCCGCGAGGCCGAGCGGAAGAAAGAGAAAATCGGTCACCCCACCGAGCGCAAGTCGTTCGACGGCATTGGAGAGGCCTCCGGCCCAGAGGAGCGCGAGACCGTACCGGCCCGCCCGTCCGCGAAGGGGAACAACATACGTGAGATACAGGAGGATGGCGACTCCGACGACTCCGAGCGCCCCCCCCCATGAACCGGCCATCCCGAACGCGACACCGGGGTTGGCGTGAAGACGAAGGAACGCACCGAACGGCAGGGAAACCGTCGTTCCGGAAAGAAAGGCCCGCGCGGCGGCCTTGGCGACCGCATCGAAAACAACCGCAAAGACAAAGAGTCCGTGCGGTCGCGATCTTTCGTTCTCTTTCCGGATGGACATCCCCTCCTCGCCCGGAGTCATGACCGATGTCGACACTATACCCGGACAACCGGACTTTGGAAAGAATCTCACCGAATCGTCCCGCCTATTATGGACGATACCAGTCCTGCACGTCTTGCCGGAAAATTGCGCCTGAACGTTCCATCATGTACTATTATAAATATTTTCAAATCGGAACGACACGCGGGTGTGTTCGATGACATCGTTTTCTTTCGGGAGATCGCACGGAGAACAGGAACCGGTTTACAGGTCTGCCCCCGGGAAATCCCGACTTTTCCTTCAGTACTTCCTCATCGGGATAATCCCGTCGCTTGTGTTGCTTGCGCTCCTCCTCCTCATCACGTATTACGCCCTCGTTCCCCTCGTCGACAGGAACTTCCGCCGTCTCAAGAACGAAACCTGCCGCACGATCGCAGAGGTCTTCCTGAGTTACCTCCGTTCAAAGAACGACGAGGTCCTCTCTCGCGAAATCTCGCTGGAGGACACGAAACGCGTCGCCATGAAGCGCCTTCCGGATCTGCGGTTCGGCCCGAACGGCAGGGATTACATCTGGATCATGTCGGACGAGGGACGGGTTCTCGCGCACCCGTTCCGCACGGATATCGTCGGACGCGCTCCCGGAGAACTTCCCGGAGTCGAAGGAGAACGACTCTCAGCGTTGTTTCGGCGGATGATCGGGATCGCACTCTCCCGAGGCGGCGGTTTCATCGACTACGAATGGACCCGCGTGGACAAGCCGTCCGAAAAGGGGAAGAAAACCGCCTATGTCGCCCGTTTCGAACCATGGGGCTGGATCATCGGTACCGGAATCTACATCGACGATATCGAGACGGAGCTTGCGCTCCTGAAACGGAACATCGTCCTGATCGCGCTGCTGATGGTTGCGTCCGCGATGATCGTCTCGCTCGCCATGTCCGTAACGGCCGCCCGGATCCGCATGCGGGAGCTCGCCGCGTCCGAGCGGATGCGCGAAAGCGAACGGCACTTCAGAGCGCTCTTCGATTCGAGCCCGTTCGGCATCACGCTCCACCGCCTACGGGACGGAGTCCTCCTCAACGCCAACCGGACCTTCGAGCAGATGGCGCGACGCGACGCGTCCGTCATCATCGGAAGGGAACTCGCCCGCCTCGCCCTTTTCGACGTCGCGGAGCTCGAACGCCGGGTCGTCGTCCCCATCGGACGCGGCGAATCACCGGACGGAATCCTCATCTCGTTCCGCCCCTCGCCCGAGGAGGAACGGATACTCCTGCTCTCGGCGGTCGCGATGGAAACGGGCACGGAACCCTGCATCCTCATGATGATGACGGACATCACCGAACAACAGAAGCTCCTGTCGACCAATCAGGAACTCGAAGCGCTCATCCGCTCCCGCGAGGACGGATTGCGGGCGCTCGACGAGGAACTCCACAGCAGGCAGACGGCTCTCGAGCAGACGGAAAAACAGCTCGCGCTCATCGGGACAGTCTTCGATCACGTCGGCGAAGCCGTCTTCATCACGGATCCGGACGGCGCGATCCTCTCGGTGAACCCCGCGTTCACAAGCATCCTGGAGTACGAAAAGGAAGAAATCCTCGGGAAAAATCCCCGAGTCTTCAAGTCGGACCGTCACCCCCGGGAGTTCTACGAGGAGATGTGGAATTCGCTGATCCAGCAGCATCGCTGGAGCGGCGAGGTATGGAACCGGCGGAAGAGCGGCGAGGCCTTCCCCGGCCTCGTGAACATCACGAGCCTGACCGATGCCGGAGGACACGTCATCAACTACATCGCGGTTCTCCGGGACATGAGCGCTCTCCAGGAGACGAAGGACCGTCTGCGGCACCAGGTCCTTCACGACGCGCTCACGTCCCTTCCGAACAGATTCCTGTTCATCGAATCCCTGCGCGGGATGTGCGAACGCGCCCAGGCGTCCGGTCTGGGGGTCATCGTCGCGATGGTGGGGCTCGACCGTTTCGACGCCGTCAACAAGACACTCGGATACGTTCTCGGAGACCGTCTGCTCCAGGAGGCGGCGCGGCGAATGAAGGCAGTCTTCGCCGAAGATGGGGCTCTCGCCCGCTTCGGAGGCGACGAATTCGTCGTCGCATACCCGTTCCGCGAGAGCACGATGGCGGCCCTCGGCAGAATCGAACGCGCGCTCGAAGCCCTCCGCACGCCGTTTTTCCCGGATTCGCACGATATCTACATGACCGCGAGCGCCGGCGTCAGTCTCTTCCCGCAGGACGGAAACTCTTCGGAAATACTGTTCCGGAAGGCATCTCTCGCGATGGCGCGTGCGAAGAAGCAGAAAGGGAACACCTACGAACTGTTCACCGACGACATGAACGAACTCATCCACGAACGGATCCGGATGGAGGGAAACCTGCGCCGGGGCATCCAGCGCGGCGAGTTCCTGATGTATTTCCAGCCGAAGATCGTCGCCGGGACGCAGGCGATCGCCGGAGCCGAGGCGCTCATGCGGTGGATGACGGCGGAAGGGACGCTCGTCTCCCCCGCGCACTTCATTCCGCTCGCCGAGGAAATCGGAGAGATCAACCGGCTCGGGGAGTTCGCCCTTCTCGACTCGTGCAAAAAGGCGACCGGATTCTTCGCGATGGGACACCCGATCACGGTCAGCGTCAATGTTTCGTCGCACCAGTTCTCGAACCCCGATTTCCACTTCACCGTCATGAACGCGATCGAGAAGGCCGGACTCGATCCGAACTTCCTCGAACTCGAGATCACCGAGAGCGTCGTCATGAACAACCTGAGCGGAACGGTCCGCACGATGGAGCTCCTCCGCAGGGAAGGCGTGCGTTTCTCTCTCGACGACTTCGGTACGGGGTATTCGTCCCTGTCGTACATCCGGCATCTGCCGCTCTCGGGCATCAAGGTCGACAAGGCTTTCATATCGGACATCACGGGAAACACGGAGACGCAGGCCATCTTCCGCATGCTCGTGTCGCTGACGAAGGAGCTCCGGCTCGAGATCACGGCCGAAGGGGTGGAAACGATCGAGCAGCGCGACTTCATCGCATCCCTGGGAAGTGACATCCTGATCCAGGGATACTACTACTCCCGTCCGCTGCCTCCCGACGACTTCGCGGCGTTCCTCGGCGGCGCCCGCTGACCAGCGCCCAGGAAGCGGAGAGTGTTACAATACGTTTTGTTTTCCGCCCCGAACGTATTCCGCCGAAAGGATGAGTTCCATGCCGTCGCTTTCGATCCGCGGGCTCTCGAAGACCTTTGGGGCTCTCAGAGCCGTCGACGATTTCCCGTTCGACGCCGCGTCCGCGTCGATTCACGCGCTGGTCGGAGAGAACGGCGCGGGCAAATCGACCGTCGCTCGGTGTTTGTACGGCATGTACCGCCCGGACGGAGGGGAGTTCCTCCTCGACGGGAAAACCGTGTCGATCCGTTCGCCGCGCGACGCGATGCGACTCGGAATCGGGATGGTCCATCAGCACTTCATGCTCGTTCCGTCGCTTTCCGTCTTCGAGAACGTCGTCCTCGGCAACGAACCCCGAAAGGGCGTCCGATTCGCCCGCGACCGCGCGCTCGACGAAGTCCGCGAACTGATGGACCGCTATTCGATGGATATCGACCCGCTCGCTCCCGTTCGCACACTGTCCGTAGGCCTCCGGCAACGTCTCGAAATCCTGAAGCTCCTCTACCGCCGGGCGACGCTGCTCGTCTTCGACGAACCGACCGCCGTCCTCGCCCCGGAAGAGATCCTCGGACTGTTCGACATCTTCAGCACGTTCCGCGATGAGGGCAAGACCGTGATCTTCATCGCGCACAATCTCTCGGAGGTTCTGGCCGTTTCGGACAGAATCACCGTCATGCGGCACGGCAGGCACGTCGCGACGATGGATCGCGCCGGAGCGACACCGGACCTCCTGACGCGTCTGATGGTCGGGCGAAACGTCCCGTTCCCGGCCGCTCCCGGGGAGGACGCACTCCTCCGTTCCTCCGCCCCGGTGCTCGAAATACGCGACCTCGGCCTCTTCCCTTCCTCGAAGGAAGGGGTCTCGTTCGACGTTCGGGGCGGCGAAATCCTCGGAATCGCCGGAATCACGGGAAACGGCCAGAAGGAACTCGAGGACCTCCTGACAGGTCTGAGCCCGGTCAGGCACGGGAGGATCCTTCTGTCGGGAACCGACATCACGCGCCGTCCGGTTCGGGAACGGCGCGACACGGGAATGGCGTTCATCCCGGAGGACAGGCTTCGGACGGGCCTCGCGCCGCTCGCGGCCGTCCGCGACAACGCGATCCTCGGCCATCACAGAGAGACGCGATTCCGATCCGGTCCGTTCGTCCGGAGGGGGGCCGTCGGAAACTTCGTCCGGACGCTCCTCGCCTCGTACGGGATCGCGGCGGCGCACGACGCGATCCAGGCCGGAACGCTCTCCGGCGGAAACATGCAGCGCCTCGTGATGGCGCGCGAACTCGAGCATTCCCCCCGTTTCCTTCTCGCGGCGCAACCCACGAGAGGCGTCGATATCGGCGGCCGGGCTGCGATCCACGAACGCCTTCTTTCGCTCCGTCGCGACGGCGGCGCGATCCTCCTGATTTCGGCGGATCTCGACGAAATCCTCTCTCTGAGCGACCGTATCGCGGTGCTTCTCGGAGGGCTCTTTACGGCGGTGCTTCCGAGGTCGGACGCTTCGCGCGACAGGATCGGAGCGCTCATGCTCGCGTCCGCGAAGTGACGGGCCCGTCGCGCGAGAAAGAAAAAAAGGAGAGATCCCACGTGAACCGTTCCGTTTTCCGCGAACAGCGAGATCTTCTGATCGTCATCCTGTCGTTCGGCATCAGCCTGTTCCTCGGCGCCCTCTTCATCCTCCTCTACGGGGCCGATCCGATCGATGCCTACGCGGGCATGCTCCGCGGAGCTCTCGGCGACCGGGACGCGCTCATCGCGACGCTCGCGCGCGCCGTTCCGATCGTCCTTTCGACGATGAGCATCGCGGTCGCGTTCAACGGCGGCATATGGAACATCGGCGCTGAGGGGCAGCTCTTTCTGGGTGCCTTCGCGGCCGCCTGGGTCGGAATCGACCTGAAGTTCCTGCCGGGGTACGTTCTCATCCTTCTCGGCCTCGCCGCCGCGATCGGCGTCGCGATGTTCTGGGCATGGATTCCGGCGCGACTCAGCCTCGACAGGGGGATCAATATCGTCGTCCTCACGATCATGCTCAACTCGATCGCGATTCTCTTCACGACATGGCTCGCGACCGGTCCGTACGCGGGCGCCCGCGCGAACGCCGGAACGACGGACCGTATCGTCGAAAGTATGCGCCTGCCGCATTTCGGCGCGTTCGGAACGCTGAACTGGGGGGTCTTCGCGGCCGTCGCGGCCGTCGCGGCCGTCGCGGTCATGATGACGGCGACCGTAGCCGGCTACGAGTGGCGCTGCTGCCGCCTGAACCCGATCTTCGCACGGTACGGCGGCATCGACGTGCCTGCGCGCAAGATGCAGGCGATGCTTCTGAGCGGCTCGCTCGCCGGACTCGCCGGCGCGTTGCTCGTCATGGGAGACCATTACCGTTTCATGACGACGATCTCCGCGGGGTACACGTGGACCGGGATGATCCTCGCGATGATGGTCGCGAACGCTCCGGCCGCCGGAATCGCCGCAGCGATCGTCTACGCCGTGATGAGTTCGGGAGCGCTCGAAATGGAGCTCGCGACGGGCGTCCCGACCGAACTCGTCTCGCTCATCGTCTGCTGCGCCGTGCTCTTCGTCACGGCGGGGATCGCCGTGGCCGACCGTCTCGCGAACCGCATCCGGGAGGACTGACGTGGAGCTCGTCCGGGCCTCCATCAGAATGGTCACGCCGCTGCTGTTCACCGCGCTCGGCGGAGCGTGGACGCAACAGACGGGAATCCTCAACATCGGCCAGGAGGGGGCCATGCTCCTGGCGTCGTTCTTCGCGATTCTGGGGAATTACCTCCTCGGCGGATGGATCGCGGGGGTCCTCTGCGCGATCGCCGCGTCGCTCGCGTACAACATTCTCTTCGGACTCCTCTGCGTGACGCTGCGGTCGAACATCTGGGTCGTCGGCATGACGATGAACATTCTGGCCGACGACATCGCGATGATTCTGATGAAATTCTTCTTCCACACGAAGGGGGGATTCCGCGATCCCTCCATCGTCCCGATGCCCGATATCTCGCTCCCCTTTCTGCCCGAATGGCTGAACGGACTGTCTGTCGCCGTGTGGGCCGCCATTGTCGTACTCGTCGTTATGCTCCGGATCGACAGATCCACCGTTTTCGGCCTCCGGCTCAAGTGCGCCGGAGAGAACGAAGACGCGCTCGCTTCGGCGGGCGTTTCCCCGACGAGGATGCGGTACGTCGCGCTGCTCGTGAACGGCGTTCTCGTCGGTGCCGCCGGAGCGTACCTCTCGACATCGTATCTCGTCGCGTTCGTCGTCGGAATGAGCGCCGGACGAGGGTGGATCGCCGTCGCGGCCGTCATCTTCGGAAATGGGCACCTCGGGTGGACCATTGTCGGCGTCTGTCTGTTCGGGCTTGCGCAGGCAACCGGAATTGAACTACAATCGCATGGTTTCTCGAGCCATCTCGCGCTCATGCTTCCGTACCTTCTCGTCGTCGCGGTACTCGTCGCGAAGCAGTGGCGTCTCCCCGGTCGTGAAAGACCGGGTCGTTCGGCCCCGGCTCAGGGGAATCCCAGACACAAGAGGTGAGGATCACTATGAAAAAAACGTTGGCTGTAACGCTGCTTCTCTCGCTTCTCGCGGGTGCGGCGTGGGTGTCCCCCGTCTTCGCGGCGGCGAAGACGAAAGTCGCCCTTCTGGTCGCGGGGCAGCTCGGCGACGCGTCGTTCTACGATTCCGCGAACGCGGGACTCCGCCGCGCCGAAAAGGAGCTCGGGGTCATCGTCAAGGTCATGGAGTGCAACATGGATCCCGCGAACTACGTGACCTACATGGCGACGGCCGCGAAGAATTTCGACCTCGTGATCGTCGTCGGGTTCGAATTCATCGACGCGATCGAGCAGGTCGCTCCGAAGTTCCCGCAGACGGACTTCGCGTACTTCGACGTCGCCGGGAAGACCGAGCACGTCACCTACGTCGATTTCAAGGAAAACGAGGGCAGCTTCCTTGCTGGCGCCCTCGCGGCGCTCATGGCGACGCGGAAGGGCGACCCGATGGTCTCCGGAAAGGCGATCGTCGGAGCCGTCTGCGGCGAAGACATCCCGGTCATCCACAACTTTCTCGTCGGCTACGAGCAGGGGGCGAAGTACATCGATCCGAACTGCAGGGTCGTCACCGGGTTCATCGGGAGCTGGTACGACCTCGCGAAGGGGAAGGAACTCGCCCTGAACCAGCACAAGAACGGCGCGGACGTGATCTTCCAGGTCGCGGGGGGTTCGGGAGAAGGTGTCATCGCAGCCGCGAAGGAGGCGCGGTTCTACGCGATCGGCGTCGACTCCCCGCAGGAGCGTCTCGCCCCGGACGTCGTTCTCACGTCGATGCTCAAACGTCTCGACGTCGCCGCGTTCGACATGATCAAGGCAAAGACGGAAGGGCGTTTTCCGCGAGGAACGACCGTTTCCTACGATCTGAAGAACGGCGGCGTCGACCTCTCGTGGTCCGAGAGCGCCCTCAGGCTCATCCCTGCGGATGTCGCCGCGAAACTGAAAGCCATTACGAAGGAGATCGCCGACGGAAAGATCGTCGTCGACGAATACAAGTAACCGGAAGGGTTTCCC
>CALFXN010000459.1 GCA_937957815.1 uncultured Synergistales bacterium | reverse complement strand
AGTTCGGGAATCGCTGAAAGGATTTCGGCGTCGCTCACGGCCACGGTCGTCCCTCCCGACGTACGGACCGCCCGAAGAGCCTTCGCCCAGTTCCTCGGAGCTCCGACGGAAATGCTGTCGGCGACGGTGTCGGCAGGGCCGAACGTGACTCTTCCGGAACCGGATTCCACCGCGTCGTGGATCGGACGCGCCCCTTCGGCCTGAACGCCCGTGATCTTCGGCATCCGGTCGATGAGTCCGAGGCGCATGAGATCGAGGAAGCCCTTATGGAGTCCACCGATGCAGCATCCGTCCCCTACGGAGATGAACACTCTGTCGGGGACCTCGAAATTCAGCTGCTCGGCGATTTCCATCGCGCAGGTCTTTTTCCCCTCGACGAGGTACGGATTGATTGCGCAGTTCCGGTTGTACCAGCCGTAGGCATCGATCGCGGCCGTCGCGAGCAGAAAGGCGTCGCTGTAATCTCCCCGGACGAGGACGACCGTCGCCCCGTAGACGAGCAATTGCGTCACCTTCGCCGCCGGAGCCGTCTGCGGGACGAAGATGACGCTCGCGAGACCGCTCACTGCGGCGAATCCGGAGAGCGAACTCGCCGCGTTTCCGGTCGACGCGCACGCGACGACGGTCTGTCCCGCGTCGAGAGCCTTCGCGACGCCGATTGCGCTCGCACGGTCCTTCAGGGACGCCGTCGGGTTCCGCCCGTCGTCCTTCACGAAAACCTTTCGGATTCCGTAGGCCCGTTCCAGCGCCGGCGCCTCGTAGAGCGGCGTCCATCCGACGGAGAGCGGCGGCATGTGCGACTCGTCTTCGACGGGGAGCACCGCGCGATAGCGCCAGAGCGACCGGGTTCCGTCCGAAGCGAGCGAGTTCCTGTTCATGTGTTTGCGGACCTCGTCGTAGTCGTACAGGACATCGAGCGTCCCGTCGAGTCCACAGTCCGGACAGGTATAACGGACATCTCCCGGAGCGAATTCCCTTCCACAAAGAACGCACTGCATTTTCACCGGTTTCGTCAAACGAACACCCTCCTGTTTTCCCCCCGGATCACGCGGCAAGAACACCCGAGGCGATGCCGTAATACCCTCGGCACGCGGCCAGAAGCTCTTCGATTTCGATGAACTCGTCGACGCCGTGCACCCGATCCTGTCTCGAAGGTCCGAACAGGACCGTCGGAAGCCCGAGCGTTCCCGCATAGTGGCACCCGTTCGTCCCGAAGCCAGGGCCCGATGAGACGCAAAGCGGGAGACGCATCCGCCGCAGGCCGTCCCGGACGCGCCCGAGAAACGGGTCGTCGGACGACAGCACCCAGGCCGGAGCGAAGTGTTCTCCCGCAAGGATCGATCCGGTATAGCAGCGCTCTTCCCCTTTCGAGACGTACACGTCGACATTCAGGGTTTGGTCCGTCGCGGCGAGCCGGTCGACGGTCGTCTGTATCTGGGCGATAACCGCCTGTTTCGTTTCACCGAGAAGGAGTCTGCGGTCGAATGTGGCCGTACAGCGATCGGGAATGGCGCCTGCACTTGGAAGAGGCGACGAGCACAGACTCGTCAGGACGAGAATGCCTTTGCCGAGGAAGGAATCCATCGGCGGGAGAAACTGTTCCTTGAGCGCCGCGATGAGAGAGATCATCTTGTTCGCGGCATTGATCCCATACTCCGGGTTGGCCGAATGCGCCATGACGCCGCGGGTCTCGACGACGATCTCCGCCCTGCCCCGCTGCCCGCGGGCGATACGGAGATCCGTCGCCTCGCCGAGAATCACCCAGTCCGGGCGGACCGATTCCCCGACAACGCGCGACGAAAAACCCTCGAACCGTTCCTGCTGGACGGTACCCGCGACGAAAAGCTCCCCCGAGAGTGCGGCTCCGAAATCTTCCTTCAGAAGGGCTCCGGCGAGGATCATCGCGGCGAGACTGCCCTTCTGGTCGGCGGCACCGCGACCGTAGATCCGGCCCCGCTCCACGAACGCGCCGTATGGATAACGGCTCCAAGACGCGGGATCTCCCGTATCGACGTGATCCATCTGCGCTTCCATGAGAAGGCGCCCCCCCGGTGCGGCGAAGGCAATCCGGCCGACGACGTTTCCGCACGAATCGACGGCAACGTCGTCATATCCGAGGAAGTGCATGTACCCGGCAACGCAGCGTGCGACATCGACCTCATGCCCGGAGACGCTGGGTCTGCGGATCAGATCCTGACACAATACGATCAGGTCGGACGTACGCTTTCCGTCAAGCATGACATTCCTCCCGAAAAGGCGGCACCCATGAACGTATCCACCTCTACATCGGAGGATATACCATCCGCGATTATTTTCAATAAAGACATTATAATGAGAGTGATCGTTTTTCCTTATATCAGGGAAGTGTGGTGCGAGGAGTGAATATCGAACGCTTTCGCGTGTTTCTCATGATCGTCGAGGAGGGGTCGTTCCGCCGTGCCGCGGAGCGGCTTTTCCTCTCGCAGCCGTCCGTGAGCCAGCACATCGCGGCTCTCGAGCGCGAGTACGACGTCCGGCTCTTCGAGCGCAGGGGACGTTCCGTTTCCCTGACCCCGGAGGGAAGGGCCCTTCACGTCCTCGCGACCGATCTCCTCCGGAAGGCCGACGACATTCCGGCTAGGTTCCGGGAGATGCAGCTTCTCAAGTACGGGAAACTTGCGATATCGGCGACGTCCTATGCGCTGTACCGGCTCGTTCCCGAGGCTTTCCGCCTCTTCCGGGAACAGTTTCCCCACATTTCGCTCTCTCTTTCCACGGGAGAGAGCCGCGAAGCGACGGCAGCAGTCGCAAACGGCTCCGCGGAACTCGCGCTTCTCGGAAAGGATTCCGGATACCCCCCCGAGCCCGGTCTGACCTGCCGCGTCCTCGGCATCGATCCCCTCGTCACCGTCGCGACGGAGGGGGCTTCGGGATTGCCGCTGATCCGCTACGCTCCCGGCTGCCCACTCGCCCCCTTCGCGAATTCGCTTTTCGTCCGACCCCGTTCTGAATCCCCGGACGCGCTCACGGTCAACAGCATCGACGCCGCGAAAGCCCTTGCACTGCACGGCGCAGGTCAGGCGCTCCTCCCGGCCTCGTGCGTCGCGGAAGAGATCGGGAACGGGCGTCTCCGGAGGATCGGCGCCGGACAAACAGAGCAGTCTCCTTGGGAGATCCAGGTCTGCTATTCGACGATCCGCGGACTCTCGTACGCGGGATGGGAAATGGTCCGCATCCTCGACCGGTGCGCCGGCGACATTTTCGCGTCCCCGGCGCCGGATGTGTGAGTCTCAGCCGGTCAGTCGCCGCTCAGCAGCCTCCGGAAAAGCGCCAGTTTCCGGCTGAACGCCGCGACCGCGTCCTCGATGGGCTTCGGCGTCGTCATATCGACTCCCGCCTCGCGCAGGATATCGAGCGACCACGCCGATCCGCCCCGCGAGAGGAAGCGCATGTACCGTTCGCGCTCCCCGCGTCCTCCTTCGAGAAGCATCCGGGAGAGCGAAACCGCCGCCGAGAATCCAGTGACGTATTTGTAGACATAGAATGCGCTGTAGAAGTGCGGAATCCGCGCCCACTCCATCGCGAGCGGCCCGTCGATCGTCATCAGCGGCCCGTAGTAAGCCTCGTTCAGCTGACGCCAGGCGTCGCAGAGCATATCGGGCGTCAACGCCTCGCCCCGCTCCGCCGCGGAATGCGTGATGCGTTCGAACTCGGCGAACATCGTCTGGCGGTAGAGCGTCGTCCGCGTCTGTTCGAGATCGTGATTGAGAAGCGACAGGGTCCGTTCGCGATCGTCGCTCGTCGACAGGAGATGTTCCGAAAGCAATGCCTCGTTCGTCGTCGAGGCCACCTCGGCGAGAAAGATCGTGTAGTCTCCGTACACCCACGGCTGCGTCGCGTGCGAGAACCACGAATGAAGCGCGTGCCCCATCTCGTGCGCGATCGTGAACACGTCCCGGAGCGTGCCGTTGTAGTTCAGGAGCACGTAGGGATGCGTCCCGTAGCTTCCCCAGGAATACGCGCCCTTCCGCTTACCCTTATTCTCGTAGATGTCGATCCATCGCGACGAGAACCCCTTCCGAAGGACCGAGAGATACTCCTCGCCGAGAAGCCGCAGCCCATCGGTCACGATCTCCTCGGCGCGATCGTACGGGATCCCCTCCTTCGGCTCCTTCGCGAGAGGCGCCGCAATGTCGTACATATGGAGTTCGGGGACTCCGAGAACATCCCTGCGGAGAGCCATATACTCGTGCAGCGGCGCGAGGTTCGCCCTGACCGTATCGATCACCGTGTCGTACACTGAAGCCGGGATGTTGTCCCCGTAGAGCGAGGCATCGAGCGCCGACGGGTAGCGGCGGCACGCGCTGTAGAAGAGATCGCCCTTGACGCTTCCGGAGTACATGGCTCCGAGGGCGTTTCTGAACGCTTCGTACGTTCCGTGGATCCCCTCGAACGCGTCCTTCCGGACCCTGCGGTCCGTCGAACGGCTGAGACGGTAGTAGCGCTCCTCAGTCAGTTCGATCTCTTCGCCGAGCTCGTCGGTGATCCTCGGAAAACGCATGTCCGCTCCGGAGAAGAGCGAAAAGACGTTTTCGGGCACGCGTGCCAGATCGCCGGACCGCGCCAGGATTTCCTCCTCCCCGGTCGAGAGCGTATGGTCCTTCATTCTGAGGATGCTTTCGAAGAAGAATGCGTACGTCTTCAATTCGGGAAGCTCTTCGAGGAGCCGCCCGATTTCCTCCCTGCCGGCTTTCATCGCTTCCGGAACGAAGAAGGCGAACGCAGTCCCGAGTTTCACGACAAGAGCCGTGGCCCTGTCCGCCATCGCCTGCCTCGCCGAAAGCGACGAGTCCTCGTGGCTCCCCATGACCGCGTGGACATAGACCTTTCCCGCCAGGATCTCGATGCGCTCCCGAAACGCGAGAAACGAGGCGAGGCGCGCGGCGGAGGCGAAGACCACGCCTCTGTACGCGGCGACATCGTCGCACGCCGCCGACACCTCGGCGAAGGCGGCTTCCCAGTCTTCCTCCGACGCGAAGATATCCTCGAGGCGCCACCGCCTTTCTTCGGGGATCATCGAACGTTCCGGCAGTTCTCCGGCTTTCGTGAACCCCTGAATGTCTCCCGTCGATCCCTCGGGGGCGAGGAACGTTCCGAATCTGCTCACCATCTTCGGTCCTCCCTACCGCAACGCTGCGGCGAAGGCAGCCGCGACCGCCCGCATATTCGCGATCCAGTCCGGAGAAAGCGGATCCGCCTCGGCGATTTTCGCGTCGAGCGCTTCCGCTATCGTCGTCGCACCCCGCCTCGAGAACTGCGGCGATACGAAAAGAACCCTGACATTCGCATCCGCGGCGATTTTCATGATCCGCTGCAGATCGACGGCGCGCGGCTCCTTCCCCTCGACCTCGACGGCGAGCTGGACGAGACCGTAGTCACGCGCGAAATACCCCCACGCCGGGTGGAAGACGAGAAATCGCATCCCCATACGTCCCGAGAAGAGCGATGTCAGTTCGTCGTCGAGCGATGCGATGTCCTTGAGCATCGCTTCGTATCCCGCGCGGTATTCAGCCGCGCCCTCGGGGTCCGCCGCGACGAGCCCGCCGAGAATGTTCGACGCGATAAGCGTCGCGTTTTTCGGACTGCACCAGACGTGAGGATCGATCCCCCCCTCGTCGTGTTTTTCCTTTCCTTTCTTCGGCGCGGGAGCGACACGCATGCTTTCCGCCATCGGAATCGGAGATATTCCCTCATCCGCGCGAATCACGCGGAGAGATGGAGCGTTCTTCGCCACGCGCTCGATCAGGACGGACTCGAAGGGCAAACCGAGCGACACGTAGGCCTTCGCTTTCGAGAGAGCCACCATCTGCTTCGGCAGAGGTTCGAAAACATGGGGATCCTTTCCGGCCGGCAAGAGAACTTCCACGCTCACTCTCGAACCGCCGATCCGCTCGACAAACGAACGGAGAGGCGGAATGCCGACCACAACCGACGCAGGAGCCGCCTCCGCGACAGACATCGCCGCAAGCACCAGAAGGGCCGCCAGGACGAGCCCCTTCTTTCTTCCGATCATATTCTCCATCCTTTCGGGGTTTCGATGAACAACACCCCGCAGATTATACGCCTCTCCCTGAGGAACCAAGGTATTTCCGGGCCTCCGAATAGGCCTTCCCGACGGGCCGGCCGATTCCGTAGTACGTCCCGTATTTCGGCATGAAAACCAGCGGACGGACCTTCAGGGGATCCGGAAGCCCGTTTCCGTCCAGAACGGAAGGGTCAGCCCACGAACGAAGCACCTCCCCGACGAACTGCACATGTGAACCGAGTTCCAGGGTGTGCGTCACCCTGCACTCGATCGAGATCGGACACTCGACGACCAGTGGAGCGTCGACGAACGTTCCCCTTTC
>CALFXN010000458.1 GCA_937957815.1 uncultured Synergistales bacterium | reverse complement strand
TCACGCCTCCTCAGTACCTCCTCGCATAACTCCTCTATCTTCCTCTCCGTCATCGCTCGTTTCCCCTCCCCAGCGTTGGGAAATATGTTCGAAAAACGTTTTCAGATACCTCGTACGGATCGATTTCCCTGTTTTCCAGAGATCGCAGGAGTGCGTCCGTCCGCGTTTGCGCCCACGACTTTTCGATAAATCCGGAGACCTTTTTCAGAAGAATGCTTTCAACGTCGTAGACGATTTTTTCGCGCCGCTTCTTCTTCCCAGTATCACTTTCCTTCAGAAACGTTGCATGATTTGCGAATGCTTCCGACAACTCGACCATCCCCACGCCGGTTTCTGCGATCGTTGAAACGATCGGCGGCACCCAGTCCCGAGATCGCGCAAGGTCGAGCGCCATCCGTATTTCCGCGACAACTTTTCCCGCTCCGGACAGATCGGATTTGTTGACGGCAAAAACGTCCGCGATTTCCATTATTCCGGCCTTCATCGCCTGTATGTCGTCCCCCATTCCCGGAACGAGTACAAGGCAGACAGTATCGGCGATACGGATAATATCGATCTCGGACTGCCCGACACCGACGGTCTCGATGAGAATGACATCGCACCCCGACGCGTCGAGAATCATCGCGGCGTCTTTCGTTCCTGTACTCACTCCGCCGAGCGCTCCGCGAGATCCCATACTCCGTATGAAGACCTTCGGATCTTCCGCATGTTGTTGCATCCGGATGCGGTCGGCAAGAATGGCTCCCCCCGAAAAGGGGCTGGAGGGATCCACGGCAATGACGCCAACACGTTTTCCGTTTTTCGAATACGCCGAAATGAGCTTGTCGACGAGAGTGCTTTTCCCGGAACCGGGGCTTCCCGTAACACCGATGACGTGAGCTCGCCCCGTATTGTGGTACAGACGGCGCATCAGCGATTCGGCCTCGTTTCCTCCATTTTCGGCCAACGTTATCGCTCGGGCGACGGATCGTCGGTCACCTGTCAGGACGCGTTCAGAAAGACTTCTCACGAAGGGATACACTCCCCCTGTTCTTCTTCGCGTTTTTTCGCGACTGCACTCAGAAGCCAAGAGACGCAATCTCCCGTCGGCGTCCCGGGACCGAATACGGCGGAAACCCCGAGACTCTGCAGTTTCGGGACATCAGAATCGGGGATGACTCCTCCCCCGAAAACGAGGACATCGTCCGCTTTTTTCTGGCGAAGCAGCTCGATGATGCGCGCAAAGTAGAATTCATGCGCGCCGGAAAGAATGCTGACTCCGATGGCATCCGCATCTTCCTGTATGGCCGTCTCGACGATCTGTTCGGGAGTCTGCCGGAGTCCCGTATAGATGACTTCCATTCCGGCATCGCGAAATGCGCGCGCGATGACTTTTGCGCCCCGGTCATGTCCATCGAGTCCCGGCTTGGCGACGATTACCCGGATCTTTCTCTCTTTCATGGGCGTTGTTCTCTCCTTTTTACAGGATAATATTCTCTTTGTATTCCCCAAAGACTTCTCTGAGTACTCCGCAGATCTCACCCTCTGTAGCGTAGCTGCGAACAGCCTCGATAATGTACGGCATGAGGTTCTCCGTTTCGTCGGACGCAGCCTTCCGTATCTTCGCGAGATTTTCGTTCACGAGGATGTTATCCCTGTGTTCCTTCATTTCCCGAAGTTTCCTGATTTGTCTTTCTCCGACGGACGCATCGACGCGAAGAAGCTGAAGGTCCTTCTTCTCCTCTTCCATTTGGAACTGATTGACTCCGACAACGGTAATCCTGTTTTTCTCTACCGCGAGCTGGTATTCGTACGAAGCGTCCTGAACCTGTTTCTGGACGTATCCCTTTTCGATCGCGGCGAGCATGCCGCCCATCTCGTCGATCGTCCGGATGTATTCGGATGCCTGACGCTCGATTTCATTCGTGAGGGTCTCGATGACGTAACTTCCACCGAACGGGTCGATAGTATCTGTTACGCCGGATTCGTACGCAATGATCTGCTGAGTCTTCAGTGCGATGCCGACACTCTTCTCCGTAGGAAGCGCGAGAGCTTCGTCCATGCTGTTCGTGTGGAGAGATTGAGTTCCTCCGAGTACTGCCGCGAGCGCCTGAAGCGTAACGCGAATAATGTTGTTCTCCGGCTGCTGGGCCGTAAGAGTGCACCCCGCGGTCTGGGTGTGGAATCGCAACATCTGGGCTCGTTCGTCCGTAACACCGAACCGCTCTTTCATAATTTTCGCCCACAGGCGGCGTGCAGCACGGAATTTGGCGACTTCCTCAAGGAAGTTATTGTGCGAATTGAAGAAAAAGGAAAGACGACGTCCGAAGACATTCGGATCGAGTCCGGCCTTACGGGCGGCTTCAACATACGCGATTCCATCGGAAAGAGTAAAGGCAACCTCCTGAACGGCCGTACTGCCGGCTTCCCGAATGTGGTATCCGGAAATGGAAATCGTATTCCACTTTGGCACATGGCGGCTGCAAAATGCGAATATGTCGGTTATGAGACGCATGGAGGGCTTCGGAGGGAAGATATACGTTCCGCGTGCGATGTATTCTTTCAGAATATCGTTCTGTATCGTTCCGGAAAGTTTGTTCGCCGCAATTCCCTGTTTTTCGCCGACGCAGATGTACATCGCGAGGAGAACGCTCGCAGGAGCGTTGATCGTCATCGATGTCGATACCTTGTCGAGGGGGATATCGCCGAACAGAATCTCCATATCCGCAAGGCTGTCGATCGCGACACCGACCTTGCCGCACTCGCCCTGCGCCATCGCATGATCGGAATCGTACCCTATCTGCGTCGGAAGGTCGAAAGCGACGGAAAGGCCGCTCGAACCCTGCGAGAGAAGATACCTGTACCTCCTGTTCGACTCTTCGGCCGTCGAGAAACCGGCGTACATCCGCATCGTCCAGTGTTTCCCGCGATACATTGTCGGCTGGACCCCCCGGGTGAACGGATAGTCTCCGGGAAATCCGAGATTGCGGCAATAGTCGAACTCTCCGATATCGTCCGGGGTATACAGACGATTCATTGGAATGCCGCTCAGAGTCGTGAATGCATCTTTCATCTCATGATTGTTTTCAAGAGTGGACTCCACGGATTTTTCGTAAGCGGTCTTTTTCTCACGAAACTCCTCTCTGCTCTTCTCTTCCATAAAAACTTCCTCCCTTTCTTACCGCGCTGGAATTCTGTTTCCCCATAACGGGAGCCAATCACGCTGGTGATAGATACCGAGATCGAGAAAGACAGACAACATCGAACGCCCGGGGTAGCCTGACGTTGTCATATCCGAGGGAATCGGAATTTTCAAAGCCACTGTCCTCGGTGCGTTCGAGGAACGCGGGAGCGGAGCCTCCGGAAGGTGATACACGACCCCGCCGCCCGTAAGCGTTGCGAGACGAACCATAGATGGATCCGGGATCGACGCGGCATAGATGAAAACTGAAATCGAGTTCATGAGACAGAATCCGGTTAGTCGTTCGCGATCTTCCGGACGGAATGGAATCGTGCTGTCGACGAGAATGGATTCATATCGTTCCCTCTCGGGGTTCCATGCTTTTTCGAGGTATCCGCAAATGCCTTCGCCGCTCCGGACCTTGGTCCCGGCAGAATGTGCCGCTCCGGCAGAACGAGTGTCATTGGAGAAGAAAAATGGGAGAGATGCCGGAACTGACGAAGGTAGATCCGAGACTTTCGCCGGAAGTCCCTTGTCTCCCCAGACTACCTGCGCGATCGGAGAGTTTCCCGACATGGCGCGAAACATGGGAAACGTTGTTGTAGCCTTGAGGGAAAGGGCAGGAGAGTCTCCATCCCGCGTAAGGATGGGATCCCAGAGGGAGAGAAAACCGGAGAAAGGAGACATTCCTCCATATTCCATCCGCCAGGACCGGAACATTCGAACATCGAAACAAACGATCGCGTCGTCAATTTCGCAGAGCGACCAACCATCGCTGAAGTCGGAAGCGATGTCTGTTCTGATCATGGCTTTTTCCGAAGGAGAAAACGCGATTTTTGCCATAATCCCGTCGTCGGATATCGCGAACAATTCTCCCCAGGAAGACCAGCAGAGATCACGTACCTTCGGAAAAGGGAGAGAGCAGAAAGGACGGAACCCACGGGATGCGTCGAGAAGTGTGATAACTCCGTTGTTCCGATCTCCTGTTGCAAGCCAGGATCCGAAGAGAGAAAGAGCAACGGGTTCGAATGGTTTCGACAGGTTGTCCGGTTTCCAGGACGACAGGATTTTCATGGTTTCCAGGTCGATTTCTTCTATTCGGCGGTTTTCTACGTTTGCGACGAGCGCTCGCCCGGAATCGAGTGGAACTCCGTCGGAAAGGGTTCCCACGAGCTTCCCGCGGGTTGTCGTTTTCCCCGATCCATCCGATAACAACACATCGACAATCGTCCCGTTCCCGCACAGGATTCGAATGGAATCCTTTTGCATGGGGAGTGACGCTACCGGATGGGGTGCCGGGATACGCGTACGAAGATCGCCACTTCCGTTGAAAACGAGGACGGTATCTCCCAGGGTGTCGCATACAACGATTTTCTCTCCCAAACACCCGACTTTGCCGAGGCCGACGGCTCCCGGCCTGTCAAGCAAGCCGAATGAAAGGAACGAAGCCGTTGGTCTCTCGGATACCTGCGGAGGAAGCGACTGTGTCGAAAAGGCAAAAAACCGACGGAGAAAATCCCGTTCTTTTTGAATTTGGGAGAAAAAGCGTCTGGATGATTCATCTCCCGGCCGGACTTCGAGATAATACCCGAGAGCCTTTTCCGATTCTTGATATCGGCCTGTCCGGCGAAAGAGCATCGACTTGAGAAGATAGTAATCGACGAGATATGTATTTGCCTGGAGAGCCCTGTCAAGTTCTGCGGACGACAATCCGTACTTTCTGCTTACGAAGAAATCGTATGCCCTGAAGAAAAGTCGTTCCGATTCGATTCTTCTGCTCTGCGGCAATGTCGAGCCGTCGGAAACGTCCTGAGAAAGCGTACCGGAAGCATCTGAGGGGAGCGACAGGAATACGAGGGACGCGAGGATTAAAACAATCGTCGGAGTTCGGACCGTTTTCTTCATAGTCAGGGGCGGGTGAAGACGATTCCGGCAATGGAAGAAAACCCGAGAACGATCGAACCGCCGAAAAGGAATCCGAGCAGAATACGAAGATACAAGACCCACAAAGCGCCTCCGGGCCATTCTCCGGACTGGACACGAACTACAATGCGAGCGACGCAGAGAGCCGCCAGAAACATTCCGAGAGCGAAAAGCGCCTGTACGTTAATCGCGGGCATACGTCCTCTTCCCTTCCCTAAAAGGCGAGAATTGATAAATCGATTCTACATATATAACTTGACTTGTGCAATCGCCGTCTGTCACATAAAACTTTGAGAGGATGCCTATTTTTATAGATAAATATGATAATAAATCGTTCGCATAAAAGCCCCATCAGTCGTCGGGGCTTATGCGAGGCATCTATTTATTACGCTATCCGCTTCTCCGGCGACGTGAATCTGTTTCAGAACAGCAATAGCCACTTCGAGCGCTCTTTTCCCGTCGGTTATTCCGACAAGAGGCTGTTTGCCTTCACGGGCACACGAAACGAAGTGCTGGAGTTCGAGCTTCAGGGGCTCGCTTTTGGGAAATACGGGATGTTCGATGACCTCGACGAGACTGTTGTTTTGCCGGACACATCGATTGATAGCGACATCCTGTGTTTCGTAATTGACCGATACGTACCGTTCGGGCTCCATGATCTCAAGCTGGCGGAGCCTTCTCTCGGAAACCCTGCTTACGAGGACGTGAGCCATCACTCCGTTGGCGAACGAGATTTGGGCGGATGCGATATCCTCATGGTTGGAGCGTACGCATCGGCCGGTCGCGGAGATCGACGTTATGTCCGAGTGAACGAGCGAAAGAATGATATCGATATCATGGATCATCAGATCGAGAACGACTCCGACGTCGCTGATTCTCGAGGAAAAGGGACCGAGCCTCCTCGACTGAAGAAAGAGCGGTTCCCTGACGATCTTCGAGATGTAGTGGACAGCGCTGTTGAAGCGTTCGATATGTCCCACCTGAAGCACCAGCCCCGAGTCCGCAGCCATTTTCAGAAGATCTTCCGCCTCGCTCACAGACGTGGTCACGGGTTTCTCGATCAGGACGTGAATTCCGTTCTCAAGGACTTTTTTCGCGATATCGTAGTGGAGACTGGTTGGAACGACAACGCTCACCGCATCGGGATTGGCTCTTCGGATAAAGTCGTCGACATCCGTATACGCCATGACTCCCAGCGTTTCTCCGACAGCGTTTGCCCGTGTTTCATCCTGATCAACGACACCGACGAGTTGCGCACCAAGGATTTCAGTATAGACCCGTGCATGATGCTGTCCGAGATGCCCGACTCCAATGACGCCGACTCTTTGAATTTCCATACGGGATCACTCTCCCGGAGCGATATTTGATTCCACAAACCATTATCACGTTTTATGAGAATTCTGTGGTGGATGATTCAATCCGGGCCAAAAGAAACATGCGTTCCTTTGTGTCTCCGGCTCTGTAGGAATAATACTCTTCTTTCTCACAACATGTACAGCATTCATGTATGAGAATATTCCTCTCCTGCACTCCGCCTTCGATGAGCTGGAAACGGACGGCGTTACCGAGGTCGAAGGTGACGGAAGAGGTTCCTTGCGTAAATGTTTCGGGCGGCAGCCTCGTCATCGCATGTCGGGTCCGGATATCGTCCGTATTTCTGGAATAGCAGCACGGACCGATCCTTGGTCCGATCCAGGCTCTTGCTTCGCTGACGGACGCAGGTCCGTGTCTGAGCGAAACATGACGTATACCTTCGCCGACGATATTGTGCGTTGTTCCGACAAACCCGGAATGGAGAAGAAGAATCCACGGCGAGGGGTGTACGGACCAGAGAACGACCGGAACGCAGTCCGCAAAGCGAAGTGATCCTTCCGCATTTTCGTCGCAAAGGAAGACCCCATCGCCTTCGGGACGCGACGGGAAAAAAAACGCCTGATGTTCGCGGAGAATCGTCGTTCCATGAACCTGATTGGGTGCGATCATAGGCCTGTCTTCCTTGAAAAGATCCGATACGGCCTTCCGCATCCCTCCGACGCTTCCGGTGTTTCGTCTCATCGCTTCCCCGCGGATAAAAAAGGAGAACCGGATGGGGGAGTTTTTCTCAAGGGAGAAAAACGGCTGATCGCCGTTCATGCATTTTCGTACGATCATTCGCCGAAGACACCTTCGGACCAGCGACGGATATGGGGACGGATAAAGCCGATGAAGTACAGGCTGCCGCAGCAGAGAATGTATTCCGATCCTTTCAGGAGCTCATGGAAAGCGGCAACGGGATCGTCCCATGCCGAAGGGGGAACGTTCCAGTGGAACGAACGCGCTGTGGACAGAAGCATTTCTGCAGGAGCGGCGCGCTCCATTCCCGGAACGGTCGTACATACGAGATTCTGGGTGATATCGCTCAGGAGACGGAGATTTTCACGATAGTCCTTGTCTCTCATGGCGGCGAAGAGGACGGTAATGTTTTCTCCCGGCAGGAGAGTCCGGATCGATTCGACAAGGCGCTTCATTCCGCCGGTATTATGCGCGCCATCGAGCAGAACGACGGGGCTCGTTCCGAATCTTTCGAGGCGTCCCGGCCATCGGGCCTTGCGGAATCCCGAAAGGATCGTCGAAGTGGAGAGCCGGGGAAAACGCGGGGAAAGTTCGATACACGCAGCGGCGGACAACGCCCCGTTCTGAATCTGATATGTTCCGAGAAGAGGAGTGATGATTCTCGCTTCGAAAGATGTTCGTTTCGATTTCAGAACGAAAGACGTTTCGTCGAGTGAGATTGCCGGAGAGGAAATGGAAACGAGATCGCTCAGGAGATATCCGGGGGTTCCGTTTCCGGAGGCGAATGAGCGAAAACGAGAAACCAGCGAGTCCGGATCGCCCGAGAATATGCAGGGAGCGCCCGGGCGCATGACCGAGAATTTCTCGTCCGAGATCTTTTCGAGGGTATCACCGAGGTATTCCATATGATCCATGGAAATCGACGTCACGACGGTGACAAGCACGTTCTTCAAGCAGTTCGTGGCGTCAAGCCTTCCTCCAAGTCCGGCTTCCATGACGGCGATATCAACGTTCCGCTCGGCTGTGAGCAAAAAGGCGGCGGTCGTGACGATCTCAAAAAAGGACGGAGGATCGCTTTTCAGGATCGCGTCGCGCATAAGCGCCGTTTCGATGCGAGTGACGGCATTTTCCCAAGCTGACAGTCCGACGGGGGTACCGTCAATGAGGAGTCGTTCGGAAGGATTTTCGAGATGAGGACTGGTGTACATCGCAACGCTATACCCCGATTCACGGAATATGGCGGAGATAAATTCGGAAACGGAGCCTTTTCCGTTAGTGCCGACGATATGGACCGCGGGGAACGCCTCCTCGGGGTTTCCGAGAAGGTCCAGCAACCTGCGGATTCTCTCGAGTCCCGGGCGAATGCCCGGGCTCGAGAGACGAGTCATTTTTTCTTCAAGTTCAATATATGTTTTCATGATCCGTGCGTCATTCGAGGCTTTCGATATTCTCGCGAATGCGTCGGCGTTTCGCCTCGGACTCCGAAAGTCTGGTCCGCTCCTGGTCGACGACTTCACGGGGCGCCCTACTGACGAACTTTTCGTTATTCAACTTCGATGTCGACGTCGCGATGTCTTTCTCCACGGACTCGAGTTCCGTGCGAAGCCGGGAAATCTCGTTCGGAATGTCGAGAAGATCGCCGACGTAGAGAAACGCCTGTCCTCCCGCGAAGGAAGATGCAAGGCATCCCGTCGGTTTCGCACTCGAAAGGGAAACCTCTTCGGCCTTGACGAGCAGTTCGACGAGATCCCTGTTGGCCGTGACGAGAGAGGCTATCTCCTGCTGAGACGTTTGCAGAAAGACTCTGTGGACCTTCTGCTGCGGAGCGATTCGGGCTTCCGCACGCAAATTCCGGAGGACGCGGACGATTTCCTGGAAAACAGTCATAGACTCTTTGACGTCGTTTTGTTCCGGCGTGTCGACCGGGTCGATCGACCACACGTTTTCTTCAATGAGCGACGTCGTAAAGCCGAAATTGCGCCAGAGTTCCTCCGTCACGAAGGGAATGAACGGATGCAGCGAAAGGAGGACGTGACGGAAAACGTATTCGACGACCGCCATTGATGCCTGTCGGCGAGCTCCTCCTTCCTCGCCCCTGAGCGCCGGTTTTGCGAGTTCGAGATACCAGTCGCAGACTTCTCCCCAGACAAAGTCATACAAACTCCTCGCGGATTCGCCGATGAAATATCCGCCAAGCAGTTTCTCCGTTTCGATGGCGACTTCCGAGGTTCTCTTCAGAATCCAGCAGTCGTGCATACGAAGCGAGGCGATGTGCTCTTTCCAGGAGCGTTCCGTATCGTCGAGGTTCGCGAGCGCGAAACGGCTTGCGTTCCAGAGCTTGTTCATGAAGAGCCGGTATGTCTCGATCTTTGCGGGCGAGAGGAGGATATCCCGTCCCTGCACCGTGAGCGAGGCAAGTGTGAGACGGAGAGCGTCAGCGCCGTAGCGGTCGATCATGTCGAGAGGATCGATGACGTTCCCCTTCGACTTGCTCATCTTCTGTCCGACCTCGTCTCTGATGAGAGCGTGTATGTAGACGTCGCGGAAGGGTTCCCTCCCCATGAATTCGAGGCCCATCATGATCATGCGGGCGACCCAGAAGAAGATGATGTCGAATCCGGTAACCATGAGCGATGTCGGATAAAACGCGGAAAGCTCTTTCGTCGTGTCGGGCCATCCGAGCGTCGAGAACGGCCACAGTGCGCTGCTGAACCAGGTATCGAGAACGTCTTCGTCCTGATGGATATTTGTGCCGCCGCACTTCTCGCAACAGGTGGGATCCATTTCCGAAACCGTGATATGGCCGCACTCCCCGCATGTCCATGCCGGAATCCTGTGTCCCCACCACAATTGGCGGGAGATGCACCAGTCACGGATATTCTCCATCCATTGATAGTACGTTTTTTCCCATTGCTCCGGAACGAACCGGATCTCTCCCCGTCTGACGGCATCGATGCCGGCTTCGGCGAGCGGTTTCGTCCGGACGAACCATTGCTCCGAAAGGTACGGTTCGACTACTGTCCGGCATCGGTAACAGTGCCCGACGGAATGCTCGATCTCCTCCTCGCGAACCAGCGAGCCGCTCTGCCCGAGAAGCTGAGCCGCCTTCTTCCTGGCTTCCGCGACGGGCATGTTTTCCAGCTCCGGGGCATTCGCGTTCATGATTCCCTCTCCGTCGATGACCTGGATCTGCGGGAGACCGTGCCGCTGTCCGACGAGGAAATCGTTCGGATCATGCGCGGGGGTTATTTTGACGCATCCGGTTCCGAATTCCGGATCGACCATATTGTCTTCTATGATCGGTATGACGCGACCTCCAAGCGGGACGCGAACTTGTTTTCCGACAAGATGCCGGTTCTTCTCGTCACGTGGATGCACCGCAATGGCGACATCACCGTAGATCGTCTCGGGACGCGTCGTCGCAATGACGACACTTCCTTCTTCTCCGACGAACGGATATCGTACGTGGTAGAATCTTCCATTCTCGTTCTCGTGCTCGACTTCAATGTCAGAAAGTGCCGTGTGGCAGCGCGAACACCAGTTGATGATGTACTTGCCCTTGTAGATAAGTCCCTTTTTGTACAGGCGGACGAAAACGGTTCTGACGGCGCGGGACAGTCCGTCGTCGAGCGTGAAGCGCTCTCTGTCCCAGTCGCAGGAATTCCCGAGCTTCTTCTGCTGCGAGGAGATCGTCTCTCCATACTGCTGCTTCCATTTCCAGACCCTCTCGACGAAAGCCTCCCGCCCCATTTCGTGGCGCGAGGTCCCTTCCTTCGCGAGTTGCCGCTCGACGACATTCTGCGTGGCGATCCCGGCATGGTCCGTTCCGGGAAGCCAGAGAACGTTGTATCCCTGCATCCTCTTGAAACGGCACATGATGTCCTGGAATGTGTTGTTGAACGCATGCCCCATGTGGAGAGAACCGGTTACATTCGGAGGCGGTATGACGATGGAAAAGGAAGGTTTCGCCGAATCGGCATCAGCGTGAAACAATCCGCTTGAAAGCCATTTCTGATACCAGGCGTCTTCGATCGGTTTTGGATCATATGTCTTTTCCATATCTCGATTTCTTGCCGGCATGAACAATGTCCTCCTCCAAACGCGAAAAATCAGGCGCTTCGCCCGTAATTTTCTATCAGAATCCTGAGTTCCCCGACTCCGATATCATCTTCCGAAGATGTCACGACGCAATTCTGTTCGGCGAGAGAAAAGAGTCTGAGGTATTTCGCGAGAGTTCCTTTCCGCGCGCTTCGCGATATCTTGTCGGCCTTCGTAAAAACCACCATTTCGGAGATCTGCATCCCAGAGAGCCATTCCGTAAGTTCGATGTCCCGATCGAGAAACCCGTGGCGGAAATCGACGAGGTGCAGAACCAGAGGCACCCTGATACGCGACACGAAATAGGTGCGCACGAGATGCGCCCATTTCGATCGTTCCGATTTCCCCGCGACCGCGTATCCGTATCCGGGGAGATCGACGAGAGAAAAAGGTACCGTCGCGTCGATCGTGAAAAAATTGATACTGCGTGTCTTGCCGGGTGTCGCGCCGACATACGCGACTTTCCTTCCGACGAGTCGGTTGATCAGACTCGACTTGCCGACGTTCGACCGACCGGCGAACACGATCTCCGGAACGGAATGAGGCGGGATTTTCTCGGGTGCGAAAACCGTCTCGATGGAACGAAGTGTCCATTGTGCGTTCTCCATATTACTCCTCGAGAGCCAGATGGAAAACGTCGACCACGGTCGTGACGTAGCGAACATCCATGCTTTTTTTCCCCCAGTCCGGAATCTCCTCGAAATCCGGCCTGTTCGACTCCGGAAGAATGACCGTCGAAATGCCCTGTCTTCGTGCCGCCAGGATCTTCTCGCGTATACCGCCGACAGGGAGCACTCTTCCCTGAAGCGAAATCTCTCCGGTCATGGCGATATGAGGGAGGACGTTGCGTCCCGACATGGCGGAGAGGATCGCTACTGCCATCGTCACGCCCGCGGAAGGCCCGTCCTTTGGGATCGCTCCTTCAGGAACGTGAATGTGAATGTCTACCGATTTCCAGTCTATCTCTGCAAGACCGAGAAGGTCGGCTTTCGACCGGAGAAAGCCGATTGCGGCCTGTGCGGACTCCTGCATGATGGAACCGAGGTTTCCCGTGAGCGTGACGTCGCCCTTCCCCTTCATTTTTACGGCCTCGATGACGAGAACGTCACCGCCGGCCTCCGTCCATGCGAGTCCGACGACCGTCCCCTGCTGCCGGTCCTTCGGGATGGAAACATCGTATCGTCTCGGGGCTCCGAGATATTCACCCAGATCCGCGACTCCGACCTGAACGGGAGTCTCCGTCATTACGCCTATATCATCGTCCTGGACGATCCGTCGGACGATCTTCCTGCAGACGGTCGAGAGCTTTCTGTCGAGCTCCCGGACCCCGGCCTCCCTGGTATAGTCCCTGATGATTCCCTGAACGGCCCTTGGGGAGATGCGGACGGATTTCGCGTCCAGACCATGCTCTCTCTGGATTCGAGGAATGAGGTGCTTTCGGGCGATTTTCATCTTTTCCTCTTCCTCGTAGCCGGGGATCCTGATGACTTCCATACGGTCGAGCAACGGTTTCGGAATCGTGTGCGCAACGTTCGCCGTCGTTATGAACATGACGCCGCTGAGATCGAACGGAACCTCCAGAAAGTGGTCCGTGAACTGGTTGTTCTGCGCGGGATCGAGCACCTCAAGAAGAGCCGCTGCGGGATCTCCCCTGAAGTCGATGCCGAGCTTGTCGATTTCATCCATGAGGAGGACGGGGTTCTGTGTCCCAGCCTGGCGGATCTTCTGGATAACTCTCCCCGGCATGGCGCCGACATATGTCCTCCTGTGCCCGCGGATTTCGGCTTCGTCTCTCATGCCGCCGAGAGACATGTTCACGAAACGACGTCCGAGGGCGCGCGCGATGGAACGTCCGAGCGATGTCTTTCCGACCCCCGGAGGTCCGACGAAGCACAGAACCTGTCCGCGTGCGGAATCGCCGGCGAGTCGTCGTACGGAGAGAAACTCGAGGATACGGTCCTTGACCTTCTCGAGACCGTAATGGTCTTCATCGAGAATCTTCTGTGCTCGCGGAATATCGAGATCGTCTTCGGAATGCTTCGCCCACGGAAGAGAGATGAGCCAGTCGATGTACGTCCGGGCAACCGTCGCTTCGGCGGACATGAGAGGCATTTTCGACATTCGTTCGAGTTCGTGATGGGCCTTGGATGAAACCTCCTCGGGCATACCGGCGGCGCCGATCTTTTCCCGGAGTTCGTCTATTTCGGAGCTGCCCTCCCCCTGTCCGAGTTCGTCCTGTATGATCTTGAGCTGTTCCCGAAGGTAGTACTCCTTGTGTCCGCGTTCGAGTTCCTGCCTGACCTTGTCCTGGATGTCGTGCTCAAGTTGCAGGATGTCGATCTCTTCGAGGAGGATCTTGAGCAGCATGCCGAGAATTTTCTCGGTGTCGGCGGTCTCGAGAAGGCGCTGCTTTCGGGAAACCTTGATCGAGAGATGCGATGCCACGAGGTCCGCGAGTTGCTTCGGGTCGTCGACGTTCAGCACGGAAATGAGAACCTCGTTCGGGATTCTCGGATGCAACGTGACGTATTTCTCGAATTGTTCGAGGACGCTCCGCTTCAACGGTTCGAGCGAAGCCGAAATCCCTTCGGGCGAGGAGAGCGGGACGATATCGGCCTCAAGCGTCTCCTTTCCGCGGTGATACGCCTCCACTCTGCCTCGACTGACTCCCTCGATCAGAACTTTCGTCGTTCCGTCGGGGATACGCACCATCTGCAGAAGGGAACAGATGGTCCCGACGGCGTACAGATCATCTTCTCCCGGGTCGTCGACCTGCATGTCCTTTTGCGCGACGACGAAGATCGTTCTATCCTGAAGCATCGCCATCTCGATGGCTTTCAGCGACCTCGGGCGTCCGACGAAGAGAGGTGCGATAACCCCCGGAAAAACGACGACATCGCGAACGGGAAGAACGAAGCAACGCTGGTTTTCCTTGTTCCGATTCTCACCGTCCATAAGATCAGGCGACCTCCTCGTCGTTCTTCCCGTATATCAACGGGTGTTGCAGTCCGTTGACGACATCCGCGTTGATCACAATCCGCGATACTTCGTCGCTTCTGGACGGCATTTCATACATGAGATCAAGCATTGTCTTTTCGAGAATGGTCCGAAGTCCGCGGGCGCCCGTTCTCTTTTTGAACGCGAGCGATGCCACGGCTCCGATCGCGTCGTCGGTGAGCTCCATTCTGATTCCCTCGAGGGAAAAGATCTTCTGGTACTGACGGACGAGAGAGTTTTTCGGTTCGACGAGGATCCGCATGAGCGCCGATTCGTCGAGATCCTCGAGTGTGACAAGCACAGGCAGTCGTCCGACAAGTTCCGGGATGAAACCGTACTTCATGAGATCCTCAGGCTGGGTGAGACGAAGGACTTCGTGTCTTTGCCGGTCCGTCTTTTTCAGGAGATCGCCTCCGAAACCGATCGCCTTTCGATCCACCCGCCGCGAAACGACGTCTTCAAGGCCGTCGAACGCGCCGCCGCAGATAAACAGGATGTTCTTCGTATCGATCTGGACGAATTCCTGATGTGGATGTTTTCTCCCTCCCTTGGGAGGGACGTTGGACAGCGTTCCCTCGAGTATTTTCAGAAGCGCCTGCTGGACACCTTCACCGGATACGTCGCGCGTAATCGAGGGGGACTCGGATTTTCGGGAAATCTTGTCGATCTCATCAATGTAGACAATTCCCTGCTCAGCCGCCCTGACGTCGTAATCGGCAGCCTGGAGCAGACGAACGAGGATATTTTCGACGTCTTCACCAACGTATCCGGCTTCCGTGAGCGTCGTCGCGTCGGCGATCGCAAAGGGAACGTTCAATCTGCGGGCAAGACTCTGCGCGATCAGCGTCTTTCCGGAGCCCGTCGGACCGATGAGCAGGACGTTACTCTTCTGGAGTTCGACGTCAGACTCTCTTGCAGTGGAAATTCTTCTGTAATGGTTATAAACGGCCACGGAGACCGTTTTTTTCGCTTCTTCCTGTCCTATGACGTACTGGTCCAGGAAGGCCCGGATCTCCCTCGGCTTCGGAGCGTCTTTCGGAAGCTTGAACGCTTCCGGTCTGTGCTCCGGGGCATCGGGCGACTCCTCATTCAGGATAAGGGTACACAGGTGGACGCATTCATCGCAGATATATACCCCCGGGCCCGCGATGATTTTGCGGACCTCGTCCTGTCCCTTGCCGCAGAACGAGCATCGGAGCGTCGTTCCCTTCTGCTTTCCTTTTCCTTTATCATCGAATGTGATCACTGGTTTACCTCCGATCGAACGCATGATTCGCTTATGCCGATACAAAAAAAGGGAGCTCCGCTTCGGGGCTCCCTTCCTCCCAGGAGTGTCTCAAGAGAGGAATCAATCTCTGTTCCGGATCACCCTGTCGATGATTCCGTACTCGACCGCTTCCTCTGCCGACATGAAAAAGTCCCGATCCGTATCGGCCTTTATTTTCTTCTTTTGCTGGCCTGTATGCGTGACAAGTATATCATTGAGCCGATCTCTCAGGTTCAGAATTTCCTTCGTGTGGATCTCCATATCGACCGCCTGCCCCCTCATTCCGCCGAGAGGCTGGTGAATCATGACGCGGGAGTTCGGCAGCGCGACGCGCTTCCCCTTGGCTCCCCCCGCAAGCAAAACGGCCGCCATACTGGCAGCCTGTCCGATGCAGATCGTCGAAACGGGACATTTGACGTACTGCATCGTGTCATAGATAGCCATTCCCGCCGTCACGACGCCTCCGGGACTGTTGATGTACAGGTTGACATCCTTGTCCGGGTCCTCGCTTTCCAGAAAGAGAAGCTGGGCTACGACGGAATTCGAGACCTGTTCGTCAATCTCGTCCCCGAGAAAAACGATCCTGTCTTTCAGCAGTCTACTGTAGATATCGTAGGATCGTTCTCCCCTTCCTGTCTGTTCAATCACAAACGGGATATACATGGAAAGCGCCTTTCGTCAGTCGGATGTCGTCCCGGAAGGATCCCGGTCGGTTGCCTCTTCGGCGGAGGGAACGCTCTCCGAAACCGTGACGTTTTTCATGACAGCTTCAACGGTTTTCCGGTAACGGATTTTCGAAAGCAGATCGGAAAGCCTTTCCCTGTCCTTGAAAAGGGTTCTTTTGATCTGTTCCGCCGGAACGCGGTACATAACGGCAAGATTCGAAATCTCGCCTTCCATTTCCTCTTTTTCGACCTTTATGCCGAATCGTTTCGCCATTTCGTCGAGAACAAGCGTTCGTCTGACGATCTTTTCGGCCTGAGACCTGATATTGGAGTCGTATTCGTCTTTTGAAAGAGAGGACTCCTCAAGGAATTCCGACACGCTCCTGTTGTACTTCTTTTTCAGGGTTTCCTCGTCCTGTTCCTTCATCGAAAGCACCTGTTTTTCGACGAGAGAGGGCGGAACGTCAAAGATCGATCTTTCGGAGAGCGTCTCTACCGCTTCAGCTTCGACTTTCGCCTGTGCGTCCGCTTCGATTTTTCGGGCAAGCCGTTCTCGAATCGCGTTCCTGAAGGAATCCTCGTCCTGAATATCCTCGCCGAGAGCCGCCTTGAAAAAGTCGGCCGACATCTCCGGGAGCTGCTTTTCCTTGATCGCCCTGACGGTCATCTCGTAGCGGACTTTCTTCCCGGCGAGATCCTTGTCGGAATAATCGTCCTCGATGTGGACATCCGCGATGGCGGTCACCCCCGGGCGGACGCCGACGAGTGCCTCGCGTATTTCGCGACGGAGATTCTCCGCCTCGAGATCGACCGATGCGGGGGCCGATTCATGTCGTTTTTCCTCGACATCTTCTTTGGAGAAAACCGTCGTCACGTAATCGATTTCGACGACGTCGCGTTCCGTACCGTTACGTCCGTCGACCGCGACAAGATTCGTATTCTGCCGCCGGATGTCATCTATGGTCTGTCGGAGCATGTCATCCGTGACCGGAGGGATCGTCTTCACGACGGAGATCTCGGAGAGTTCCGGAGTCTGGATTTCCGGGGTGACTTCGAAATTCAAGGCTACCTGAAGGGGTTTTCCTTCTTCCATCGTCTCGACTGACACCTTCGGAGAGTCGATGATATCGAGTTCGTAATCGGAGACGACCTGATCGATCGTGTTCGGAAGCATCGAATCAAGCGCTTCGGAATAAATCGCCTGTCGACCGAAGCGCATCTCGATGATCCTTCTCGGGATCATCCCTTTTCGGAAACCCGGTACCGTCACGCTCTGTGCGATCTTCCGGACGGCTTTCTCAATGTTTTGCGCAAACTCGCCCGCTTCGTATTCTACACGAATCGAGATTTTATTTTTTTCCTGGGAAATTATTTCGGATCGCACTTATGCCAGCCCCTTTCAAAGGTCGATGAAGCATCGCGTAGTATATCACGTTCATACAATCGTAAAATCTAAAAAGCGCAGCGACATTCGGGAGAATGCCGCTGCGCTTCAAAAAAACCGCCCAAGTGGCGGATTGACTACATCTTTTCTACGTTAGACGCCTGATCTCCCTTGGATCCCTGAACGACGTCAAAGGAAACCCTCTGCCCTTCGTCCAGCGTCTTAAACCCTTCACCCTTGATGGCGCTGAAATGAACGAAAACATCCTTGCCATCGTCGCAGGTGATGAACCCATACCCCTTTGTTGCGTTGAACCACTTGACAGTTCCCTGAGAAGCCAAAAATTTTTCCTCCTAATGTGACGATTGCATGTCAGGCCCGACTGCGTAGAGAAGGATATCACGACTGATTTGGAAAGTCAAGCGTTTTCTAAAGCCTGGAGGTGTTTTCTCATGCATTCTAGAGAAAGATACCGTCGGTATTCTCCCGACTTTCTCGGATTGATCTCGCCGGATGCGACATCGATCGCCCTCTGCAGGGTTTCGGCGGTCATCGGGTGATGCCTGATATACGCCTCGGTTCGTTTGAGACGAAAAGGAACCGGAGACATACTGCCCGCAGCGATACGGATGTCGTACCCTCCATCAGGCAAATGTGACGAGAGAAACGCAAGCGACATTCTGGAGAGAGTGAGCGTTGCCCTCGAGCCGCGCTTGTGGAATTCCTGGACTGCACCCTCTGGGGGAAGCGGAAAGGAAATTGCCGTGATCAGTTCGTCCTTCCCAAGTTTCGTCGATCGGTATGATTCGTAAAAATCTTCAAGTTCGAAGATTTTTTCTTGCGACTCGTTTCTTGCATGCACCTTCGCACCCAGGACAAGAAGCGGAACGGGGAGGTCGGCGGCAGCGGATGCATTCGCGAGGTTTCCGCCTATGGTCGCCCTGTTCCGTACGGCAGGCGCGCCTATGGAACGCGCCGCATCGCAGAGAATCTTCACGGTGCGGTTCAGTGCAGGATCTTCCGCGATTCGAGT